>NZ_JARJHW010000093.1:0-27464 GCF_040560175.1 Streptomyces panacea | reverse complement strand
GGGGGCCCGGCTGAGCGGTCAGGCGGGGGCCCGGCCGAGGGCGACTGAGGGGCGGCTGACCGGCGGCCGCGGAGGAGCTTGGCGGGGAGCCGCCGAGGAATCGAAGGCAGCGGCGCCCGGAGGCGTCAATCACAGGTACGGGCCGGGATCTTCCTGGTATTTCCCGGGTAGGATGAGGCCCGTGCCTGTCGCGTCGAGAGACGTGACGCACCGACTTGATCGACCAACTCTGCCTGACGCAGAGCTGGCGCGACCGTATGGCGGCCGTGGTGTCCCCTTCAGTGGACCCGGGTATCTACCGCAGTTCCGCGCAAGAGGACAGCTCTCGGCAGCCCCCGCACGTCCGGGGGCGCCACCAGGCGGCAGAAAGGCAAGGACCGTGTCCGACACGGTCGACACCACCGCCGGCGCCTCCGAGGGCACGGCCCCGGCCCGCCGTCCCGGGTACGGGCAGTTGCTGCGTACACCCGGCGCCTGGACGTTTCTGCTTCCCGGCTTCGCCGCGCGGCAGCCCTTCGCGATGCTGACGATCGGCATCGTCCTGCTCGTCGAGCACACCTCCGGTTCGTACGGCAGCGCGGGCATGGTCGCCGCCGTCACCGGTGTCTCCATGGCGCTCTTCGCGCCGCAGAACGGCAAGCTCGCCGACCGGTTCGGACAGCGCGCGGTGCTGGTGCCCGGAGTGCTGCTGCACGCGGTGTCCGTCACCGCCCTGACCGCGCTCGCGCTGGCGGGCGCGCCCCTGTGGGCGCTGTTCGTCGCCGCCGTACCGACAGGCGCCTCGATCCCCCAGGTGGGGCCTATGGTGCGGGCCCGTTGGGCCGCTGTCCTCGGCGCCTCCGACGAGCGCGCGCGGCTGCTGCCGACGGCCGCCGCCTTCGAGTCCGTCACGGATGAGTTCACCTTCGTCATCGGGCCGGTCCTCGCGACCGCGCTGTGTACCGGCGTACACCCCGCGGCCGGACTCGTCGCCGAGGCGGCGCTGACTCTGGCGGGCGGGCTGCTGTTCGCCGCGCAGCGGGGTACGCAGCCCGAGCCGGCGCGCCGGCGCGGTACAGCCGGTCCGAAGAGTGCGGCCGGTTCGGGTGGCGCGGGTGGCGCGCGTGTCTCGGCGCTGTCGGTGCCCGGCGTACGTGTGCTGGCCGTGGTCTTCCTCGGCATCGGGTCGGTCTTCGGTGGCATGCAGGTCTCGCTCACGGCCTTCGCCGAGGAGATCGGCAACCCCGGCGCGAACGGCCTTCTGTACGGAGTCTTCGCCGCCGGCAACATGCTCGCCGGTATCGCGTGCGGTGCCATCGCCTGGAAGATCGGGCCCCGCCGCCGGCTGATCACCGGCTACGTGGGCCTCACGTTGGCCGCGTCCGGGCTGTGGGCCGTGCACTCGGTGCCGCTGCTCGCCGGACTCGGCCTGCTGGTCGGCCTCTTCATCGCGCCCGCGCTGATCAGTGGCTACACGCTGATCGAGGCATTGGTCCCCGCCGGGGCCCGTACGGAGGCCTTCACGTGGCTGACGGGCGCGGTCGCGCTGGGCCAGGCCGGGGCGGTGTCGGCGGCCGGTCAGCTGGCGGACGCGCACGGCGCGAGCGCCGGGTTCGTGGTGCCTCTGGTGGGCACCGCGCTGGCCCTGACCACGCTCGTCGCCCTGCGCTCGCGGCTCAATCCGAAGGCGTCCGGCCTCGTCGCCGCGCGTGGAATGGGTCACCGCGTGCCGGTGGCAGTGGACTGATCCGGCGGAATACGTCACTATGGAGCGTCGTTAGCACTCATTGAGTGAGAGTGCCAGGAGGAACAAGTGCCGACCTATCAGTACCAGTGCACCGACTGTGGCGAGGGCCTAGAGGCGGTGCAGAAATTCACCGACGATTCCCTCACCGTGTGCCCCGCGTGCGAAGGACGCCTGAAGAAGGTGTTCTCGGCGGTCGGCATCGTTTTCAAGGGCTCCGGCTTCTACCGGAACGACAGCCGCGGCTCGTCGACGAGCAGCACGCCGGCCAAGGCGGGCGCTTCGAACGGCTCGGGTGACTCGGGCGGTTCGAGCGACAAGTCGGCCTCCGCGTCGGGCTCGTCGTCGTCGGACTCGAAGTCCACGTCCGCGTCGTCTTCGTCGTCGTCGAACGGTTCTTCGTCGTCTTCGTCGGGCTCGGGTTCTTCCGGTTCCGGCTCCGGCTCGAAGTCGAGCGCTTCGAGCGGCAGCTCCGGCTCCAGCGGTTCCTCCGCCGCCTGATCACCTGAATCCTCCTCTCCGGGACCCCGCCGTTCGCTACGGCGGGGTCCTCGGCGTTCCCGCACGGGCGCACCCACGCGAGTCCTCGGCCCCCGGCTAGGGTGATCGTCATGGCGACCAAGACGAACGCAGAGGGTTCGGAGACCGCGGAGATCGGCGTCATCGGCGGCTCGGGCCTGTACTCATTCCTCGACGACGTGACCGAGGTCACCGTCGACACCCCCTACGGACCGCCCAGCGACTCGCTTTTCCTCGGCGACGTCGAAGGCAGGCGCGTCGCGTTCCTGCCCCGCCACGGGCGCGCGCACGACATCGCCCCGCACCGCATCAACTACCGCGCCAATCTGTGGGCGCTGCGGTCCGTCGGGGTGCGGCAGGTGCTCGGCCCGTGCGCGGTGGGCGGACTGCGGCAGGAGTTCGGCCCGGGGACGCTGCTCGTACCGGACCAGCTGGTGGACCGTACGAAGGCGCGTACCCAGACGTACTACGACGGTGTGCCGCTGCCCGGTGGCGGGGCTTCGAAGGTCGTCCACATCTCGCTCGCCGATCCCTACTGCCCCGAGGGGCGCGGGACGGCGCTCGCCGCGGCGCGCGGGCGTGAGTGGGAGCCGGTGGACGGCGGGACGCTGGTGGTCGTCGAGGGGCCGCGCTTCTCGACCCGCGCCGAATCGCGGTGGCACGCCTCGATGGGGTGGTCGGTGGTCGGGATGACGGGTCACCCCGAGGCCGTGCTCGCCCGTGAACTGGGGCTCTGCTACACGTCGTTGACGCTCGTGACCGACCTGGACGCCGGGGCCGAGACGGGTGAGGGCGTCTCGCACGAGGAGGTGCTGAAGGTTTTCGCCTCCAACGTGGACCGGCTGCGCACGGTGCTGTTCGACACCGTGGGCGCGCTGCAGGACGGCGAGACGCGGGACTGTCTGTGCTCGCACGCGCTGGATGGCATCGATACGGGGCTTGAGCTGCCGTAAACGCCTGGAGTGGGCCTCGTTCGGGTGAGCGAGATATTCACATCGGGGTGGTTATCCACAGGCTTCGGCAGGATTTCGGCCGGGCGTGGATCGTGAGGAGCGGCCAGCAGAAACTCCTCACGGCAGGTGGTGGTTGCCATGTCCCGTTCCTCTTCGCGTTCCCTTCCCCCTTCTCTCGTCACGCGTCCCTCGGATCCTCCGTTCCTTCCGCCCGTGCCGGTGCCCGCGCCGGTGGTCGCCGCGCCCGCCCCGTGCGGGGTGCCGGCGTTCGATCCGCTGCGGGTGCGCGGCGGCGGTCATCGGCTGCGTAGGGCGCTGCTCCGGCGGAGGCGGGCGATGGCGGCCGGACTGGCCGTGACGGCGGCCGCGTTGGCGGCGTCGGGCGCGGGCGGTCCGGGTGTCGCGGCCGGCGCCGAGGAGCGCGCCGAGGCCGCGGCACGTGCGGCGGCGGGTGGCGCTTCCCGTGCGGGCGCGGCCGCTCGACCGGGCGCGGAGAAGGTGGAGTTGGTGACGGCGCCGGTGCGGATCGCGGATGTGGCGACGGTGCGGCTGCTGCGTCCCGGCGACCGGGTCGATGTGATCGCCGCCGCCCACTCCCCCGGCGGCGGGGAGTCGGACGCCCGGGTGCTCGCCACGGAGGTGCTGGTGGAATCCGTCCCGCGGGCGCTGGAGAGCGCCACCGACGGCGGGGCGCTGGTCCTGCTGACTGTCGCGCGTGACGTGGCCGCCGAGTTGGCGGGGGCGAGCACGAACTCCCGGCTGGCGGTGACGCTGTGCTGATCCGTCCTGTACCGGTCCGGGCTTTTGACCGTCGCACTGATGAGCAGACTGGTCACACGAAAGCATGGGCGGATTGGACAGTCGGGGCGCGAGTTGCCCATGGTGTCAAAGCGATTGGTGGTTCCGATCGCTTCCCCCATGGCACACACGACGAAGGGCTCACTGGTGAGCGACAAGAAGGACAGCGTGTTGGAGGGCTTCAAAGCCTTCCTGACGCGTGGCAACGTGATCGACCTCGCGGTCGCGGTGGTCATCGGCGCCGCGTTCACCAACGTGGTGAACTCCCTGGTGAAGGGCGTCATCAACCCGGTCGTCGGCGCGTTCGGCACCAAGGACCTGGACCGCTACACCTCGTGCCTCCAGGACCCGTGCGAGACGAACGCGGCGGGCGAGGTCGTGTCGGGCATCCCGATCATGTGGGGGACGGTGCTCAGCTCGACACTCAGCTTCCTGATCACCGCCGCCGTCGTGTACTTCCTGATGGTCCTGCCGATGGCGAAGTATCTGGCCAGGCGCGCCAGGCAGCAGGCCGCCAAGGAGCGGGTGGAGGAGGTCATGGAGGTGAGCGAGCTGGAGGTGCTGAAGGAAATCCGGGACGCCCTGGTGGCCCAGCGGGGTGGGCCGGGGCGCAGCGGCACGCCGTAGGGCCTGTCCGGCGGATCCCGGCGGGACAGACCCCGGCCGGTGCGGTCGGGCTCCGGGGCTCAGATGTGGTGGGGCGGCTTCTCGTCGAGGAAGCGGGCCAGGTCGGCGGCGCTGTTGCCGCTCGCGGCCGGCCGCTCTCCCCACCCGGCGTCGGTGTCGTCGGAGGACTGCCGGTCCAGCGGGTCGTCGAAAACGAGCGGCGGCTTGGGCGGGCCCGGCTTCGGGGGCGCCGGCTTGGGCGGAGCCGGTCGCGGCGGGTCCGTGACGGTGTCATGCGGTCCGGAGGTGCGGGCGGTACTCATGCGTCCAGAGTACGGGGGTGGGCGTGGCGGACGGGGTGATCCGCCGTGGTGAAGTCCGACCTCGTGGTACGCATGGGGCCCATGGCAAACAATGACGCATTGACCGATGTGGCGGGGATCCGGGTCGGCCACGCGCGGGTGGGCGGGGACCGGGCGCTCACCGGTACGACGGTCGTCCTCGCGCCGGAGGGCGGAGCGGTCGCCGCCGTGGACGTACGGGGCGGGGGCCCCGGCACCCGCGAGACGGACGCGCTGGATCCGCGCAATCTGGTGCGACGCGTCGAGGCGGTCGTGCTGACCGGCGGCAGCGCGTACGGGCTGGACTCCGCCGCCGGTGTGATGACGTGGCTGGAGGAGCGGGGGCGGGGTGTCCGGGTCGGGCCCGATCCGTCCCAGGTGGTGCCGGTCGTCCCGGCCGCCTGCGTCTTCGACCTCGGGCGCGGCGGCGACTGGCGGGCCCGCCCCGACGCCTCCACGGGCCGCGCGGCGGTGGAGGCGGCGGCCCGTACCGAATCGGGGGCACCGGTCGCCGAGGGAGCGGTGGGGGCCGGGACCGGGGCCGTGGTGGGGCAGCTGAAGGGCGGCGTCGGTACGGCGAGCGTGCTGCTGGCGTCCGGGATCACCGTCGCGGCGCTGGTCGTCGCGAACGCGGCGGGCTCGGCGGTCGATCCGCTGACGGGCGTGCTGTACGGGCGGTACTTCCAGGGCCGGCCCGGCTATCCGGCGGCCGGTGCGCACGAGGCGGCCCTCGCGCGCCTCGCCGAGATCCGGGAGCGCGACGGGCGGCCTCCGCTGAACACCACACTCGCCGTCGTGGCGACAGACGCCGACCTTTCCAAGGCACAGGCGCAGAAGCTCGCGGGGACGGCGCACGACGGCATCGCGCGCGCCGTCCGCCCTGTACATATGCTCAACGACGGCGACACGGTCTTCACGCTCGCCACCGGGGAACGCACGCTCGACACCGCCGATCCGCTGGCGCTCAACGAGCTGCTCGCGGCCGGGGCCGACGCTGTGACCAGGGCAATCGTGCGGGCGATGGTGGCGGCCGAAGGGGTCGACGGGCCGGGCGGTACGTTCCCCGCGTACCGCGATCTGTACGGCACGGACTGACCGGCGACACAAGGGAGTTGAGGGGGGCTCGAAGGAACTTCTCGCGCGCCCCCAATCGTTTTACCGAACTTGGGACGCAATGTCAGTCCCAGGGGCTACGTTATGCAATCACCAAGTGACATGTGGCGACGGCCTGGAGACCCACCTTGAACGATCCGTATGAGACAAGCGAGACGCACCTAGAGCGTCTCCTGGGTCGGGCACTCAACTCCTTCGATCTGCCCGACGCCGTGATCGAGCGGCTCGACTCCGCTCTGGCGCACGCCAGTTCATTGCGAACCTCGCACCACAGTGCGGGACTGCATCGCGAGACCTACCGGCATACATACCTGCTTGCCGACAGCACCGCCCTCACCCTCTGGGAGCTGGTCCACAACACCGGGCGCGACGGCGCCGAACAGCACGAGCTCTACACCGACGAGTACGAGGTGCGTCTGGCCGCCTCCCGGCTGCGCCGCCCCTCTCACCGTTCCATCGATCCCAAAGACCTCGACCCCACCACCGATTCCGACGCGCTCTTCGGGTCCCGTTTCGAGTCGGGCCTCGGCGTCAGTCTCGATCCGAGCTTCGAGTCCGACCTCGCGGCCGATCTCGATCTGCTCAGCGACCTGCTGGCGGCACCACAGACACCACTGCCCCGCGTGTACCACCCGGACAACTCCGCCGACCACGCGCGCCGCGTACTGCGCCGCGCGGAGAACGCGGACCGGCCGGGCGAGGAGGTCGCGGGACCGCTGCGGGCCGCCTTCGCCCACCAGATCACCCAGGTCTTCGGCAGATACGGCCATGTCGAGGGGAAGGACGCGGGGTTCACGCTGTACGAGCACGCGTTCCTGCTGCTCGACGGCACGGAGACGAGCCTGTGGGAGGTCGAGCACACGGCGACTCCCGACGGCCGTCATATGTGTGAGGTGTACGCCGCGCAGAGCGCCGCGCGCGAAGCGATGGAGCTCCGCGCGCGGGTCCGATGACTGGGTGAGGCGGCCGCTCAGACGGTGGCCGGGACCTTGGGCGCCGCCCCGGACTCCGTGGCGGCGGCGCCGCCCGGGTCCTTGCCGTCGCCGCGCCCGCCCATGCCCTTCAACAGGATGACCAGAGCGGCACTGACCGCCGTACCGGCCAGGATCGCGATCAGATAGAGCACCGGATTGCCGATCAGCGGCAGCACGAAGATCCCGCCGTGCGGGGCCCGCAGGGTGCACTCGAAGAGCATCGACAGCGCGCCCGTGACCGCGCCGCCCGCCATGGCCGACGGGATGACGCGCAGCGGGTCGGCCGCGGCGAACGGGATCGCGCCCTCGGTGATGAACGAGCCGCCGAGCACCCACGCGGCCTTGCCGTTCTCGCGCTCGGTGCGGGTGAAGAGGCCGCCACGTACGACGGTGGCCAGGGCCATGGCGAGCGGCGGGACCATGCCGGCCGCCATCACGGCCGCCATCACCTTCAGGCTGCCGTCGTTGGGGTTGGCGAGGCCGCCGACCGCGAAGGCGTAGGCGACCTTGTTGAGCGGTCCGCCCAGGTCGAAGCACATCATCAGGCCGAGGACGACGCCGAGGATGACCGCGTTGGCGCCGGACAGTCCCGACAGCCAGTCCGTGAGGGCCTTCTGGAGTTCGGCGATCGGCTTGCCGACCACCAGGAACATCAGGAAACCGACGACGGCGGAGGAGATCAGTGGGATGACGACCACCGGCATGATGCCGCGCAGCGCGGCGGGCACCTTGACCCGCTGGATCGCCATGACCGTGCCACCCGCGATCAGACCGGCGGCCAGACCGCCGAGGAAGCCCGCGTTGATGGTGAGCGCGATGGAGCCGCCGACGAAGCCGGGGACCAGACCGGGGCGGTCGGCCATCCCGTACGCGATGTAGCCCGCCAGCACGGGCACCAGGAAGCTGAACGCGAGGCCGCCGACCTGGAACAGCAGCGCCGCCCAGCTCGTGGAGTCCGTCCAGACGAAGTGCTCGGCGACGGAGGGCGCCTTGTCGATGGTGTAGCCGCCGATGGCGAAGCCCAGAGCGATCAGGAGTCCGCCGGCCGCGACGAAGGGCACCATGTAACTGACGCCGGACATCAGCCACTTGCGCAGTTTGGCGCCGTAGCCCTCGCCGGGGTCGCCCGCCTCGTCGACGGGTGAGCCGGTGCCCGCGGCGGCCGTGGTCTCGCCACGGGCTGCCTTGTCGCGGACCTCGGCGATCAGTTCGGCGGGGCGGTTGATGCCCGCCTTGACGCCGACGTCGACGGTCGGCTTGCCGGCGAAGCGTTCCTTCTCCCGTACCGGTACGTCGTGCGCGAAGATCACGCCGTCGGCGGCGTCGATGACGGCGGGGTCGATCCGGGTGAACCCGGCGGAGCCCTGCGGTTCGACGACCACCTCGACGCCCTCGGCCTGGCCGGCCTGTTCCAGGGCCTCGGCGGCCATATAGGTGTGCGCGATGCCGGTGGGGCAGGAGGTGACGGCGACGACGCGGAAGGTGCGGGCGGCCGGTTCCGGGCCCGCCGGCGCGGTGTCCGCGGGCTCGATACCCGCGGGCTCGGTGTCCGCCGCCGCCGAGACGGGGGCGGGAGCCGGGGCCGGTGCGGGTGCCTCGGGCGGCGTGTCGCCGCTGATCAGGCTCGCGGTCGCGGCCGGGTCGGTCGCCGCGCGCAGCGCCGCCGTGAAGTCGGGGTCCATCAGGCGGCGGGCCAGGGCCGAGAGGATCGACAGGTGCGCGTCGTCGGCGCCCGCCGGGGCCGCGATCAGGAAGATCAGGTCGGCCGGGCCGTCGGGCGCGCCGAAGTCGATGCCCTCGGCCGGGCGGCCGAACGCCAGGGTCGGCTCGGTGACGTGTGCGCTGCGGCAGTGCGGAATGCCTATCCCGCCGTCGAGCCCGGTCGGCATCTGCGCCTCGCGGGCGGCGACATCGGCCAGGAAGCCGTCCAGGTCGGTGACCCGGCCCAGGGCCACCATGCGTTCGGCCAGCGAGCGGGCCGCGGCTTCCTTCGTCTCTGCGGCCAGGTCGAGGTCGACCAGGTCCGCGGTGATCATGTCGCTCATCGCGGGCTCCTTCGTGGGGAACGGTTCGGGGACACCGGGGACGTACGGGGAGAGGTCATGAGGCGGGCTCCGAGAGGGGACGGTTCAGGGGGATGTCGGCGGACACGGTGACCGCCCGCGGGTCGAGGTCCGCGGGTGACGGCATCACGCTGCCCGGCAGTTGAACGGCGGCGGCGCCGTGGGCGACGGCCGAGGCCAGTGCGTCCGGGCCGGTGCCGCCCGCCGCGAGGAAGCCCGCGAGGGAGGCGTCCCCGGCGCCGACGTTGCTGCGGACGGTCGCGACGGGGGCGCTCGCGAAGTGGGCGCCCGCGCCGGAGACCAGGAGCTGGCCGTCGGCGCCGAGGCTGGCGAGGACGGAGCCGGCACCGTAGGTGAGGAGTTCCTCCGCCGCCTTCAGCGCGTCGCCGACGGTGGCCAGCGGGCGGCCGACGGCGGTGGCCAGTTCCTCGGCGTTGGGCTTCACGACGTCCGGGCGCTCCTTGAGCGCCGCCAGGAGCGAGGCGCCCGAGGTGTCGAGCGCGATGCGGGCTCCGGCGGCGTGGGCGCGGGCGACGAGTTCGGCGTACCACCGCGGGCCCAGCCCCCGCGGCAGGCTGCCGCAGCAGGCGATCCAGTCCCCGGCGGCGCCCACGTCGTACGCGCGGAGCGCGGACAGCAGCGCCTCCGACTCGGCCGGGGTCAGTTCGGGGCCGGGCGCGTTGATCTTCGTCAGCGTGCCGTCCGGTTCGGCGAGGGCGATGTTCGAGCGGGTCGCGCCGGCGATCGGCACGGGGGCGACGTCGATGCCCTGGCCTGCGAGGAGTTGGGCGACGAGCGCGCCGGGGGCGCCGCCGAGGGGCAGCACGGCGACGGTACGGTGCCCGGCCGCCGCGACCGCCCGCGAGACGTTGACGCCCTTGCCGCCGGGGTCCATCCGCTCGACAGTCGCGCGCAGGACCTCACCGCGGTCCAGGGCGGGTATCTCGTACGTACGGTCCAGGCTGGGGTTCGGGGTGACGGTGAGGATCATGCGGGGGCCTTCCGGGTCCTGACGACTCTTGAAGCCACGTGGGGCGAAGGCGCGTGGGGGCGAAGGCGCGTGGGGCGAAGGCGCGTGGGGCGAGCCCACCTGGCTAGACACTGAGAACCTCGGTGCCCGCGGCCTCGATCGCCGCTCGCGCGTCGGGGGCGATCCCGGTGTCCGTGATCAGCAGGTCGACGTCGGCGAGGCCGCCGAAGCGGGCGAAGTGTTCCTGGCCGTGCTTGGCCGAGTCCGCCAGCAGGACGACGCGGCGTGCCGCCGCGACCAGTGCGCGCTTGACGGACGCCTCGGCGAGGTCGGGGGTGGTGAGGCCGCCGTCCGGCGAGAAGCCGTTGGTGCCGAGGAACACGACGTCGGCGCGGATCTCGCCGTACGCGCGCAGGGCCCACGCGTCGACAGCGGCGCGTGTACGGTGCCGGACCCTGCCGCCGACGAGGTGGAGGTCGATGCCCGGGTGGTCGGCGAGGCGCGCGGCGACGGGCAACGCGTGGGTGACGACGGTGAGTTCGCTGTCCAGCGGCAGCTCCGCGGCGAGCCGCGCGACGGTCGAGCCCGCGTCGAGTATCACGCTGCCGGTGCGGGGCAGCTCGGCGAGCGCGGCGTGCGCGATGCGGTCCTTCTCGTCGGCGGCGGTGGACTCGCGCTCGGCGAGGTCGGGCTCGAAGTCGAGGCGGCCGGCGGGGATGGCGCCGCCGTGCACCCGGCGTACGAGCCCGGCGCGGTCGAGCGCCTTGAGGTCGCGCCGTACCGTCTCGGCGGTGACCTGGAACTCCTCGGCGAGCGACAGTACGTCGACCCGCCCGCCCTCGCGGGCGAGGCGCAGGATCTCTTGCTGCCGCTCTGGTGCGTACATGTGGTTTTAGGTCCGTTCAATGCCCGAGTCTGTGGTTTCGGGTCACATTACGGCGAGGGTTCGTGGAAGTAAACACATGTGGGCGTCCGGTTGCCGGGGGCGGGAGGCGGGGTCTCCGGAGGGATATGTCCGGACGGCGTGATTTGCGGCGCGTGCGGGGCTCGTTGGCCCCGAGGAAGCCAGGCTTCTCACGCGCCACAAATCAGCCCGAGTGTCCGAACACACTCCTCCCGCGCCCCCGCCCCCCTCACGCCGGTGAGGAATCCGTACGGCACCCGGCCACTACCGGGCGGCACCGGCGCCGGCCCCGGTCAACCGACCACCGTGACCCGCCGCTTCGGCAGCGCGAACATCAGCAGGAAGATCCCCGCCAGCACCGCCGCCACCCACCACAGCGCGTTCTGGAACCCGTCCGTGAACGCCGTCGCCACCGCGTCCGGCGTCGTCGCCCGCCGGTCGTCGACCACCCCGAAGAAGACCACCGACACCAGCCCGAGACCCAGCGCGGTCCCCATCTGCTGCACCGTGTTGATCAGGCCGGACGCCGAACCCGAGTGCTCGCGCGGGACGTCCGACAGCACCGCGTCCGTCAGGGGCGCCACGATCAGGCCCATCCCCAGGCCCATCACGACCAGCGGCGGCACCATCTGCCAGGTGCTGATGTCCGCGCCGTACCGTCCCGCCTCCCACAGGTAGATCAGTACGCCCGCCGCCATCGTCAGGGCGCCGGTCTGGAGGACCTTGCGGCCGAAGCGCGGGACCAGCTTCTGTACGGAGAGCGCCGCGGCCGTGGACACCGCGAGTGAGAACGGCAGCCCGGTGAGGCCGGCGTGCAGCGGGCTCCAGCCGAGGCCGATCTGCATGTAGAGCGTCCAGACCAGGAAGAAGATGCCGAGGCTGACGCCGAAGGTGAGCTGGACGGCGATGCCCGCGGCGAAGCTCTTGACCTTGAACAGGGACAGTTCCACCAGCGGCGACCCGTCCTTGCGGGTCTTCGCCTTCTCGTACGCCACGAACGCCGCGAACACCAGGAGGCTGCCCGCCATGCACAGGTGCCCCCAGAGCGGCCAGCCCAGCTCGCGGCCACGGGTGAGCGGGTAGATCAGCATCAGCAGCGCACCGGTCACCAGGACGACGCCGACCACGTCGAGCCGCAGGGCCTTCGGGGCCTTGGACTCGGTGATGAACTTGCGGCCCAGGATCACACCGGCGATGCCGACGGGCAGGTTGATCAGGAAGATCGGGCGCCATTCGAGGCCGAAGAGGTTCCACTGCGTGAGCAGCGCGCCGAGCAGGGGCCCCGAGACCGCGCCGAGGCCGACGATCGCGCCGAACATCCCGAAGACCTTGCCGCGTTCGTGCGCCGGGAAGGTGACGTGGATGATCGCGAGCACCTGAGGCACCATCAGCGCGGCCATCGCGCCCTGGAGGAGCCGGGAGGCGACGAGCATCTCGGGGTTCACCGCGAAGCCGCAGAGGGCGGAGGCGAGGGTGAAGCCGGTGATGCCCAGGAGGAAGAGGCGCTTGCGGCCGTAGATGTCGCCGAGCCTGCCGCCGGTGATCAGTCCGGCGGCGAAGGCCAGCGCGTATCCGGCGGTGATCCACTGGATCGAGCCGAAGGTCGCCGACAGGTCCCGCTCGATGCTGGGAATGGCGATGTTGACGATGGTGACGTCGACCAGGTCCATGAAGGCCGCGGTCATGACCACGGCCAGCGCCAGCCAGCGCCGGCGGTCGGCGGGCCCCGGGGCTGTCGCGGGAGTGAGGGTTGTATCGGGTGTGGCGACCGGGGAAGTCGCTGGAGAAGTCATGGGAGGAAGCTAGTCACCATATAGGCCAGAACATGTCCTAGATGGCTGTCACTCTGGAACGCATGACGGACACTCCGGCACGACTCCTGAATCTGCTGTCACTTCTCCAGACCCCGCGCGAGTGGCCGGGCAGCGAGCTCGCCGAGCGTCTGCACGTCAGCGCGCGCACGATTCGCCGGGACATCGACCGGCTGCGCGATCTCGGCTATCCGGTCGAGGCCAGCAAGGGCGCGGTCGGCGGGTACCGGCTGGTCGCGGGTGCCGCCATGCCGCCGCTGCTGCTCGACGACGAGGAGGCCGTGGCCATCGCGGTGGGGCTGCGGGCCGGCGCGGGGCATGCCATCGAGGGCGTCGAGGAGGCGTCCGTACGGGCGTTGGCGAAGCTGGAGCAGGTGCTGCCGTCGCGGCTGCGGCACCGGGTCTCCACACTTCAGGCCGCGACCGTGCCGCTGCTCGTCCGGGGGGACGCCGCGAGTGTGGACCCGCGGACGCTGACGGCCATCGCCGCCGCGATCACCGGTACGGAGCGGCTGCGGTTCGGCTACCGCGCCGGGGACGGCGCGCGGACCAAGCGGCAGGTCGAGCCGTACCGCCTGGTGTCGACGGCCCGGCGCTGGTATCTCGTCGCGTACGACCTGGGGCGGGAGGACTGGCGTACGTTCCGGCTCGACCGGGTCGGCGATCCGTATCCGACGGGGGCCCGCTTCACGCCCCGTGAGCTGCCGACGGGAGACGCGGCGGAGTTTCTGAGCGGCTCGATGTCGCGTGCGCACCCGCAGGTGGAACTGGACGTGAGCTTCGCGGCGCCCGCCGAGTTCGTGGCGGCGCGGCTGCCGGCCTCGCTCGGTGTGCCGGAGCCGACCGGTCCCGACAGCTGCCGGCTGCGCGCGAGCGCGGCCGATTCGCTGGAGTGGCTGGCGCTCCGACTGGCGCTGGTGGACTGCGAGTTCACAGTCCGTCAGCCGGCGCGGCTGATCGAGCACATCAGTGAGCTGGGAGGCCGGCTGACGCGTGCCGCGGGTGCCGGGGACGAGTGAGGTACGCGCGGCAGGTGCGTACGCGAGGAGTCCCGGCACCGGGGGGGGGTGGTACCGGGACTCCGTTCAGCTGGGGGAGTTGGTCCCCCTGGGCCAGAGCCTCACGCTGGTCCAGAGCCTCACGCCGCGGATTCGAAGCCCACGTCGTGCGCCATCTTCTTCAGTTCGAGAAGGGCGTGCTTCTCGATCTGCCGGATCCGCTCACGGGTCAGACCGTGCTGCTTGCCCACCTCGGTGAGCGTCCGCTCCCGGCCGTCCTCGATGCCGTACCGCATCTTGATGATGGAGGCCGTGCGGTGGTCGAGCCTGCCAATCAGGTCTTCCAGCTCCTCGCTGCGGAGCAGCGTGAGGACGGACTGCTCGGGCGAGATCGCCGAGGTGTCCTCCAGCAGGTCGCCGAACTGGGTGTCGCCGTCGTCGTCCACCGACATGTTCAGGCTGACCGGGTCACGGGCCCAGTCCAGGACGTCGGTGACACGCGCGGCGTTGGAGTCGAGCTCGGCGGCGACCTCGGTGGGGTCCGGGTCGCGCCCGTGCTCACGGTTGAACTCGCGCTGCACCCTGCGGATACGGCCGAGCTCCTCCACGAGGTGGACGGGCAGCCTGATCGTGCGTGACTGGTCCGCGATGGACCGGGTGATGGCCTGGCGGATCCACCAGGTCGCGTAGGTGGAGAACTTGAATCCCTTGGCGTAGTCGAACTTCTCGACCGCGCGCACCAGGCCGGCGTTGCCTTCCTGGATGAGGTCGAGCAGGGGCAGTCCGCTGCGCGGGTAGCGGCGGGCCACGGCGACGACGAGACGGAGATTCGAGCGTATGAAGACGTCCTTCGCGCGCTCACCCGCGGCGACGAGGGCTTCGAGCTCCTCGTGCCGGGCGCCGGCGCCCTCGCTCTCCACGGCTCCGTCAAGAATCTGCTGCGCGTACACACCCGCTTCGATGGTCTGGGACAGCTCGACCTCCTTGGCGGCGTCGAGCAGCGGCGTGCGCGCGATCTCGTCGAGGTACATGCCGACCAGGTCGCGGTCGGCGATCTCGCCGCCTACGGCGCGAACACTGCTTGCCGCTTTCGAACCACCGGTGGCGGTGCGACGGGCGACGGCACGGGTTGCCATGCGAGCTCCCTTACTAAGTCGGTCGCGACACCCTTTCGGGTGCCCTGCATCCGTTGGAAACAACGACTGGAATCCGGACAGAATTCCCAAGGCGTGCACTCTTTTTTGTGATCATGCAGTACCCTGTCCCGCCACCGAGGAGGGACGCATGGTGCCAAGTCGGGCGGAAGCCCAGGTCAGAACCGGATTCGAGGACGATCCGACGGCGCTCAGGGACATTCACCACCGCTGCGTCCGTGAGACGCCGATCACCCTCGGCACCGGCGCCCTCACTCCCGAGCGGCGCCGCCCGTGACTGCGCTCCTACCCCGAAGACGGCACACACCGCGTCAAGGTTGCTCAGGATGTCCGTTCTGGGTGAGTCCTCGGTCGCGCGGCCCGGGGGAACCGGGTCAGGCCCTGGTGATATTCCTGCCCGGCATCGGCTCCGCGAGGGCCGCCCGCCATTCGGGCGCGCCGAACGCGTCGGCGAAATACTGCGTCTCGTGCACCACGAGCCCGTCGGCGAATTCCATCGTGCTCACCGAATAGGTGGGCATCTTGTCGTAGGTGATGACGCACTCGCTCACCCACAAATTCCCGCCGCCGACGATCCGGCGGACGGTGAAGTGGCGCCGGGCGGGGTGCCCGCCGCGTTGCGCCGAGATCGTCGCGCGGCCCCGGAACCGCTCGGCCGACTGGGGGTAGTCGAGGATCGCGTCCGCGGCGTAGATGGCGTGCTCGGCCTCGGTGTCCCCGCGTTCCGAAGCCCGCCAGTGCTCCTCGATCGCGGCTCTGGTGCGGATATCGGGATCCATCGCGCTCGTCCCTTCTCCCCGCGGCCGGAGCGAACCGGACGGCACCGGGCCGGCCCGGTGCGGCGAAACAGTAGCCGAGAGGCCGTCCTCATGCGTCGGGCCGGACGCGTGTTTACGGTGGAATCAGTCGATTCCCTCTGTCGTGAGGAGGCGCGTGATGGCGAAGGTGCTTTTCATAGTGAGCGGAGCGACGTACTGGGTGCTCAAGGACGGCACGAGGTACGCGACGGGTTACTGGGCCGAGGAATTCGCGAACCCGTACAAGGCGATCACGGACGCCGGCCATGAGGTCGTGGTCGCGACACCCGGCGGCGTGACCCCGAATGTCGACATGATGAGCCTGCGACCGGCGATGGCGGGCGGCGAGCAGGGAGCCCTTGAGCTGGAGGCCATCATCCGCGACGCGGAGGCGATGCGGCGGCCGCTCAAGCTGTCGGACGTTCGTCTGGAGGACTACGACGCGGTCTATCTGCCGGGCGGCCACGGTCCGATGTCGGACCTGGCGTTCGACGCCGACGCGGGCCGGCTGCTGACGGCGCAGCTCGCCTCGGAGAGGCCGCTGGCGATCGTGTGTCACGCCCCCGCCGCGATGCTGGCCACCAGGATTCACGGGGAGTCGCCCTTCAAGGGCCGCAAGGTCACGGGCTTCACGAACGAGGAGGAGGACGGGGTGGGGCTGTCCTCCAGGGCGACATGGCTGCTGGAGGACGACCTCAAGGACAAGGTCGGCGTCGAGTACAGCCGCGGCGAGACCTGGAAGCCGTACATGGTGGAGGACGGCAGCCTCATCACCGGGCAGAATCCCGCTTCCGCCGAGGTGCTGGGGGAGCGGCTGCTACAGATCCTCGGGTGAACCCGTGCGGGTGCGTGCCTCTCAGGGCTGTCCCGTTACTCCCCGGCGGGCGCCGCGACGACAGCCACGGCACCTCGCCGCGCTGTCGGACCGCCCGGATACGCCCGGTACGGGGGCCGCCCTCCGCCCTGCGACGCACCGCATCTGACGCCGCGCGCCGATCCACCGGGGACTACGGGACTGCCCTCAGCCTCCGTGCGGGGTGCCGCCCAGAAGGCGCTCCACGGCCGCCAGGGCGTTGACGCGGGCCGAGCCGTACGTCACCACCGTGTTGGCCGCCAGCGCGTCCACGGCGTGCGGCCAGCCGGTGAGGACGACGACCGCGTCCGGGCGGCGGGCGACCAGTTCGCGCAGCAGCGCGGTCTCCGCGGCGTCCCGGTGCGGCTCCCTGGCGATGACGACCAGGGGGCGGCCGTCGGAGCCCTGGAGCGCGGTGTCCGCGCGGGCGGCGGTCGGGCCTTCGGCGGGTACCCCGGTGGTGATCAGACCGGGCATGGCCTCGGCCAGCAGCCGGTTCAGGTGCAGCGCGCGGCTGCCGGACGCGTGGTTGACGCGCTGTCGCAGGTCGATCACGTACGGCGCCGAGCCGAGGGCCACGTTGCCGCGTACCCGCAAGGCGGTGCGGGCCACGGCGAGCGGCAGTTCGTCCTCCTTGGGAGGCGGCGGCGTGGCGCGGGCCGCGGCGATCCACTCGGCCAGCTCGCGGGCCCGGCGGCCCGCGTCGGTGAGCCGGTCCGTGGGCAGTACCCCGGAGGCCACCGCGTCGAGGAGCGCGTCGCGCGCGGTCTCGTAGGCGCTCTCGGCGGCCTCCGCGCTGTCCGGGTTCCCCAGGCACAGCAGGTCGGCGCCGCCGAGAACGGCCTGGACGCAGGCGGGGCCGAAGCCCGGGTCGACGAGGACGGCGCCCATGTCGAGCGCGTCCGTGACGATGGCGCCGGTGAAGCCCAGCTCCTCCCGGGCCAGCCGGGCGGCCTCCGGGTTCAGTGAGGCCGGTGCCTCCCCGAAGGGGAGGGCCTTGATGTGCCCGGTCATCAGGCAGCGGCTGCCGGCCTCGATCGCGGCGGTGAACGGCAGCAGATCGCGCCGCCGGAGCAGGTCGAGGTCGGCGTCCAGCTGGGGCACGCGCAGGTGCGAGTCGACCGCCGTGTCGCCGTGGCCGGGGAAGTGCTTGGCACAGGCCGCGACGCCGGCGGACTGGAGGCCCGTGACGTACGCGGCGGAGTGCCGGGCCACCAGGGCGGCGTCCGAGCCGAAGGCGCGTATGCCGATCACCGGGTTGTCCGGGTCGGCGTTGACGTCGACGTCCGGTGCGAGGTTCAGGCCGATGCCCGCCGCGCGCAGGTCGTGGCCGATGGCGCGGGCGACCCGTTCGGTGACGTCGGTGTCGTCGACCTCGCCGAGGGCGCCGTTGCCGGGGTAGGAGGAGCCGGTCGCCGCCTCCAGGCGGGTGACGTCGCCGCCCTCCTCGTCGCTCGCCACGATCAGGTCGGCGCGGCGGGCGTGAAGGGCGGCGGAGAGCGCGGCGGCCGTACCGGGGTCGGGCACGTTGTGCGCGAAGTACACGACGCCGGCGAGTCCGTCGTCCACGGCGCCGAGCAGCCACGCGGGCGGCTCGGTGCCGTGGAAGCCGGGCAGCAGGACGGCGTTGACCAGCCGCAGCGGCTCGGCCGCGGAATCCCGGGGACTCACCCCTTCACCGCCCCGGCCGCCAGTCCGGACGCCAGCCGCCGCTGCACGATGATGAAGAAGATCAGCACCGGCAGGGTGATGAGGGTGGAGCCGGCCATGACCGGGCCCCAGGAGGTGGAGTTCTCGCCGAAGAACTGGAACAGGCCCACGGCCGCCGTGTACTTGGAGCCGTCCTTCATGAAGGTGTACGCGAAGACGAACTCGTTCCACGCGGTGATGAAGGCGAACACGCTGGTGGCGACGAGTCCCGGCGCGACCAGCGGCAGCAGTACGGACCAGAACATCCGCGGCCACGAGCAGCCGTCCAGATACGCCGCCTCCTCGACCTCCTTGGGCACCGTCGCGACGAAGCCGCGCAGCGTCCAGATCGCGAACGGCAGTGACAGCGCGATGTAGACAACGGTCAGTCCGATGAGGCTGTTGAGGAGTTCGTAGTCCCGCATCTGTAGAAAGAGCGGGATGACGAGCGCCTCCAGCGGGACCATCTGCACGATCAGCACCATGATCAGCACCGAGGTGCGGAACCGGAAGCGGAAGCGGGCGACGGCCACGGCGGCGAACAGCGCCAGCAGCCCGGAGACCAGGATGGTGCCGAGCCCGACGATCATCGAATTGAACAGGAACTGACCGAAGTTGCCGCGGTCGAAGATGTAGCTGAAGTGCTCGCCGCTGATCCCGCTCGGCAGGACGTCGGCGCCACGGGTGATCGCGTTCGGGTCGAGCGCGGTGCTGACCATCCAGTACACCGGGAAGAGCGTGAAGACCAGCAGCGCGAACACCGCGACAGCGAGCCCGATCCGCCCGGCGGTCGTCGTGCGGGTCACAGCTCGTCACTCTCCTTGAAGAGGGTTCGGATGTAGACGATCGTGATCAGCAGCAGGAGCAGCGTGAGGAGTACGGCGGTGGCCGCTCCCGCGCCGTAGTCGTTCAGGGCGAACGCCTGCTGGTAGGACCACACGCCCAGGTTGAGTACCTCTTCGTTGCTGCCCGCGCCGCCCGGCATCAGATAGATCTGTGTGAAGACCTTGAAGTCCCAGATGGTCGACAGGATGGTGACGACGAGGAAGATCGGCTTGATGGTGGGCACGGTGATCTTCCAGAACCGCTGCCAGGCGTTCGCGCCGTCGATCATCCCCGCCTCGTACAGCTCCTTGGGGATGGTCATCAGCCCCGCGAGCACGGTGATGGCGACGAACGGGAAGCCGTGGTGCACCACGTTGAGGGTGGCGATGGCGTAGAAGGACAGCCGTTCGGTGAACCAGTTCGTGGTCTCGGGGTCGATGAGTCCGAGCGATCCCGCGAGCTGGCTCATCATTCCGTCGCCCGCCGAGAACAGCCACACCCAGACGTAGGTGCCGGTGACGGCGGGCATCGCCCAGGCCGCCATGATCGCGGTGGAGCAGATGACCCGCCAGGTCGTGCCGAGCCGCTGGAGCAGCAGGGCGGCGAGGGTGCCGAGCGCGACGGTGAGGGCCACGCAGGCGACCGCGAAGAACACGGTGTTGGGCAGGACCGTGCGCCACAGGGCGCCGTCGGTGAGCAGGTCCTTGTAGTGGTCGAAGCCGGTGTAGGTGCCGACGCCGCCGCCGAACTTCACCTCGTAGTCCTGGACGGACAGGATGCCGACCTTGACCAGCGGCCACAGGAGCAGGCCCGCCAGCACCACGAGGGACGGCAGGAGCAGCAGCCAGGGGCGGGTGGTGCGACCGAGCTGCTTGCGGCGCAGGGTCGGGCCCGGACGCGGGGCGCGCGGCCGCGGCGACTTCACGGGGGAGGTCGCCGCGGCCACGTCGTCGTCGTGCGCCGAGTCTTCGATGACTGACTCAGGAGGCAAAGATCTTGTCCATCTCCTCGGCGGCCTGGTCCGCGGCCTCCTGCACGGTCTGCTTGCCGGTGAGGATGGACTGCACCATCTTCGTGACGACCTGCGTGGCCTGGATCTGGCCGTACGCGGGGGTCTTGGGCACGGTCGCGCCGGCCTCGGTCATCTGCTTGGCGAACGGCGCGACGAGCGGGTCCGCCTTCGCCTGGACCTCCTTGAGGAGGGAGTTCTGACCGGGGAAGTAGTTCGTCTGCTCGGCCCACTTGGTGGCGAACTCGCCGGTGGTGACCAGCTTGACGTACTCCCAGGCCAGGTCCTGGTTCTCACCCTTGAAGGTGGAGAGGTAGGAGCCGCCCAGGAAGGACTTGCTCATGCCGCCGGTCTCACCCGGGATGGGCGCGGCGGCGAGCTTGCCCTCAAGATCGGGGGCGGCCTGGACGAACGCCTTGGGCGTCCAGTTGCCGGAGAGGGTCATGGCGATCTTCCCCTTCTGGAAGTCGGTCGCCACCTCCTTCTCGGTCCAGGTGGTGACCTTCGCCGGGGACAGCTTGTCCTTCTTCGCGAGGTCGGTGTAGTACGTGATGCCCTTGACCGACTCCGGGGAGTTGATGCCGGACTTCCACTTGCCGCCCTCCTCGACGGCCAGTTCACCGCCGGCGCCCCAGACGAACGGGGTCGCGAACATCTCCGCGCCGCCCGCGACCGGGAAGGAGATCATGCCCGGCTCCTTCTCCTTCAGGACCAGCGCGGTGTCGCGCAGTTCCTTCCAGGTGGTCGGGGCCTTGAGGTTGTGCTTCTCGAAGATGTCCTTGCGGTAGAGGAGGCCGCGGACACCGGCGTACCAGGGCATGCCGTACTGCTTGCCGTCCAGCGTGCCCGCGTCGGCCAGGCCCTCGACGAGGTCGTCGCCCAGCCCGGAGTCCTTCACCTTGTCGGTCACGTCCACGAGGCCGCCGGTCTCGGCGAACTGCGGGATCCAGGTGGTGCCGACCTCGGCGACGTCGGGGACCTGGCTCGGTCCGCCCTCGATCGCGGTGGTGAACTTCTTCTGCGCGGTGGCCCACTGCTGGTACTCGACCTTGACCGTGGCGCCCGTCTTCTTCTTGAAGGCCGCGGCGACCTCGTTGAAGAAGGGCTTGGGGTCCGGGTTGGTCCCCTCCATGATCCATACGGTCAGGGTCTTGCCCTTGCCCGACGTTTCGCCGCCGTCCCCGCCCGAGTCCCCGCTGCCGCAGGCAGAGAGTCCGAGCGCCATGGTGACGACAAGGGCACCGATGACATGTTTCCGCATGGCCGCTCCCTAACAGGATGTCTAGACCACAGGAACGTACGGAGCCCGGATTGCCCGGTCAAGTGCCGTCGGCCAGGGGATGTCGAACCGTTGCCTATCTGAACCCGTCTGCCATTGGGCCGACCACTGGCGGATCAGCCGAACTGGACCGAGCGTTTGGCCAGGCCCATCCAGAAGCCGTCGATGACGTTCCGTACGGTGTCCAACTCGTCCTGCGCGGCGCCGAGCGTCACGAACAGCGGCGCGAAGTGCTCGGTGCGCGGGTGGGCGAGCGGCCCGGCCGGGGACTTGTGGGCGAAGTCGAGCAGCGCGTCGACGTCCCGGGCCAGCAGCGCCTCCCGGCCCCAGGCGTCGAACTCGGCCGACCAGCCCGGGACTCCGGGTCCCACGTGGCGCAGCGCGGCCAGGTTGTGGGTGAAGAAGCCACTGCCGACGACGAGGACGCCCTCGTCCCGCAGCGGGGCGAGCTTGCGGCCGATCGCGAGGAGTTCGTTCGGGTCGAGCGTCGGCATGGAGATCTGGAGGACCGGGATGTCGGCGCCGGGGAACATCTCGACGAGCGGGACGTACGCCCCGTGGTCGAGCCCGCGGTCGGGGACGCGCTGTACGGGGGTGCCGGGGCCGCGCAGGAGCTTCTCGACGGAGTCGGCGAGGCCGGGGGCGCCGGGGGCGGCGTACCGGACCTGGTAGTAGCGCTCGGGGAAGCCCCAGAAGTCGTAGACCAGCGGCAGGGTCTCGGTGGCACCGAGGGCGAGCGGCGCCTCCTCCCAGTGGGCTGAGACCATCAGGATCGCCCGGGGGCGCGGCAGGTCGGCGGACCACGCGGCGAGCTGTCCGGGCCAGACCGGGTCGTCGGCGAGGGGCGGGGCGCCGTGGGAGAGGTAGAGGGCGGGCATGCGCTCCGCTGTGCTGTTCATGGTGTCTCCCTGCCGGTGGCGGTCCGTAGATCTACTTGAACCTTAAAACACTTACTGAGCCGGACCTTACTTTCATCTAGTTCAACTTTCAAGGAGCACGTACAGTGGGGAGCATGGAGAGCGACGGGCGGACACGCTGGCTCAGCGCCGAGGAGCAAGGCGTCTGGCAGGCGTATCTGCAGGCCACCACGTTGCTGGAGGATCATCTCGACCGCCAGTTGCAGCGTGACGCGGGTATGCCGCACATCTACTACGCGCTGCTCGTGCATCTGGCCCGCGCCCCGCACCGCCGGCTGCGGATGACCGAGCTGGCCAAGAACGCCAAGATCACCCGGTCCCGGCTCTCGCACGCGACGGCCCGGCTGGAGAAGAACGGCTGGGTGCGCCGCGAGGACTGCCCCTCCGACAAACGCGGACAGAACGCGATCCTGACCGACGAGGGCGAAGCCGTACTGAAACGGTCGGCGCCCGGCCATGTCGCCGCCGTACGGCAGGCGATCTTCGACCGGCTCGGCCCCGAACAGGTGACCCAACTCGGGGAGATCATGCGGGTGCTGGCTGAGGGGCTTCAGCCGGACGGTTCGGACGCGGATCTGCCCTGGCGCCGCTGACGAACAGCGGCACCAGGGCAGCGGTGGGACGGGCCCTCCCGGGGGAGGGTCAGTGCATGGCCACCGGGATCTGGACGTCTTCCGCCAGACCGTCGGCGCCCTCACCCTTGGCCACCTGGGTGCTCCCCGGACGGCCGGTGTTGATGAAGGTGAAGGCGATCGCGGCGGCGAGGACCAGGATGCCGACCGCCCACCAGATGGCGCTCGCGTATCCGTGCACCATCGCCTGGAGCTCCAGGAGCTTCGCGTCGCCGGCACCCGCCGCGTTCGCCGCGACGTACGCGGTGGTGGCGGAGGCGGCCACGGTGTTCAGCAGCGCCGTACCGATCGCGCCGCCGACCTGCTGCGAGGTGTTGACCATCGCCGAGGCGACGCCCGCGTCACGCGGCTCGATGCCGTGCGTCGCGAGGGACATGGCCGGCATGAACGCCGTACCCATGCCGAGACCGAGCAGCAGCAGCGCCGGCAGGATCAGAGCCGGGTACGAGGTGTCGAGCGCCAGCCGGGTCAGCAGCAGCATGCCGGTCGCGCCGACCAGGAAGCCGGGGCCCATCAGCAGCCGCGGCGGCACACGGGTCATCAGCCGGGCGCCGATCTGGGTGGAGCCCGTGATCATGCCCACGATCATCGGCAGGAACGCGAAGCCGGTCTGGACCGGCGAGTAGCCCTTCACGACCTGGAGGTAGTAGGTCAGGAAGAGGAAGAGACCGAACATGCCGATGATGGCCAGGCCCAGCGAGAGGTAGACACCACCGCGGTTGCGCTCCATCAGGACGCGCAGCGGCAGCAGCGGGGACTTCACCCGTGCCTCCACCGCGACGAACGTGGCCAGCAGTACGGCCGAGGCGACGAACATGCCGATCGTCGTCGGGTCGGACCAGCCCTCGGACTCGGCGCGCGTGAAGCCGTACACCAGCGCCACCAGGCCCAGGGTGGACAGGAAGACACCGGGGATGTCGAGCGGGTTGCGGTTACGGCCGCCCGCGGGCTCCCGGATCACGAAGTAGGCGCCGACGGCGGCCACGATCGCGAAGGGGATGTTGACGAAGAAGGTCCAGCGCCAGTCCAGGTACTCGGTGAGGAATCCGCCGAGGATCAGACCGACCGCGCCACCGCCACCGGCGATCGCGCCGAAGATGCCGAACGCCTTGGCGCGCTCCTTGGGATCACCGAACGTGACGGCGAGCAGGGAGAGCGCGGCGGGCGCGAGCAGGGCGCCGAACGCGCCCTGGAGGGCGCGGGAGCCGAGCAGCATGGCCTCGCTGGTCGCGGCGCCGCCGATGGCGGACGCGGCGGCGAAGCCGAGCAGGCCGACGGTGAAGGTGCGCTTACGTCCCCACAGGTCGGCGATGCGTCCGCCGAAGAGCAGCAGACCGCCGAAGGCGAGCGCGTAAGCGGTGATGACCCATTGACGGTTGCCGTCCGATATGCCCAGATCCTGCTGGGCGGAGGGCAGCGCGATGTTCACGATCGTCGCGTCGAGCACGACCATCAGCTGGGCCAGGGCGATGAAGACCAGGGCTTTCCAGCGCTTGGGATCAGGGCCCGACTCGGGGACCTGGGGGTCCGGGAGCCGGGTCTCGGCTGTTTTTGACATGGGTGAGGCCGCCTATGCGTACGAAGAGTTCATAACGGGCGCGGGGACGCACTGGTCGGCCCTGGGCGCGGGTTACGGGTTACCGGTTCGGAAGAGGCCGGCCGACTTGGTCGAGGTCGGCGGCGTGACGTAGTGGTCGTGCGCGTGGTGCCACACGGTGGTGGTGCGTAGTGGTCTTACGCCGTGGTGTTACGTGGTCGACAGAAGTTCTTGGTCCGGGGGCGCGTCACACGTCGTCATCGACCGTGGCGCAGGTCCTCCAGAGTCGCCGCCGCACCCGGCAGCTCGGAGCGCGCGGGCGCCTCCAGGCCGTCGAGGAACAGCTGTAGATGCCGGTGCGTGAAGCGGTCGATGTTCAGACAGCCGGTACCGGGCAGCGGACGGGTGAGCTGGGAGAGCGCGACCATCAGGTCACCGACCGCGACGTCGGTGCGCAGCCTGCCTGTCGCGCGCGCCTTCTCCATGAGGCCTTCGACGGCCCCTTCGAGGCGTTCGCGTTCCGCGTGCAGGTGGGGAAGGTCTCCGTTGAAGCTGCCGGAGAGGAGCGGGCACAGGGCGCCGATCCGCTCGTCGGCCGCCGCGTGGACGAAGCGGCTGAGCGCCACGAACGCGTCGGCCTCCTCGGCCGCGGCACGCTCCGCCTGGTCCGCGGTGCGCGCCATGACGGAGTGCACCACCTCCAGGACGAGCGCGGCACGGTCAGGGAAGTGGCGGTAGAGAGTCGCGTTGCCGACGCCGGCGCGCCGGGCGATCTCGTCGAGCGGCACGTCCGGGCCCGACTCCACGAGGATTTCGCGGGCCGCCGCCACGATGCGCTCCCTGTTGCGCAGAGCGTCCGCTCGCGGACGCGGAACGCGACGCGTATCGGATTCGGCAACGGTGGTCACGACGGGCCCTTCCCTCGGTTCACACAAGTGGGGAACGCGTCCCCGTTTTCCTTGACACGGGTGCAAACGGGGAAGTCGTCCCCGGTTATTTCGCCGGGACCTGTGAGCTGAGTCACAGGGCCCACGCGACCTCCGAAACCCCACGATCGGCGCACCCAGCGAGCGCCGACACGCCGCCCGACGCAGGGTGATCGGACGGAGAGCAGTCAGCACGGACGACTGCCGCTGACCCGAAGGCGGCCGATGAAGCACACCCGTCGGATACGCGAAACCGCAGGTCACGGCCGCCACACCAGACCCCGCCGGCTGGGCGCGCTCGCCGCACTCGCCGCCCTGACCCTCGCCGCCCTCACCACCGCCAGCGCGACCCTCCCGCTGCCCACCCGCGCCTCCGCCGGGCCGGTCTCCACCTCACACGACTCGGCGCTCGCCCCGTGCCGTATCGCCACCGCCACCGGCGTCCAGATGTCCGAGGGAGTGCCCACCCCCACCGGCTACTCCCGCTCGACCGGCACGGTCCGCGCGCTCAACCTGATGGTCGACTTCTCGGACGCGCCGGGTCCCGGCAGCGCCGCCGACCGGCTCGGCGAGTTCTTCCCGCAGACGTCGCAGTGGTTCCGCACCAGTTCGTACGGGCGGCTCGACTACCGCCCCGAGGCCCCCCTGAAGGACTGGCTCCGGATGCCGCTGCCGTTCGCGGACTACGGGATAGAGCGCGGCGCGCCCTACGAGCCCGGCTACCGGCGCCTCGTCCAGGACATCGTGACGGCGGCCGACCCCGAGGTGGACTTCAGCGAGTACGACCTGCTCAACATCCTCGTCACCCCCAACGCCGGCCCCTCGGCCCTCGACACCGTCCTGTCCGTGACGTTCTCCGGCAACGGCGAGGCCCCGAAGGCGGACGGCGTCCCGCTCGCCAACACGTCCTTCGTCTACAGCAGGCAGGACGACGGCTCGGGGTCGTACTCGCGGACCGGCTACCGCGTCCTGCCGCACGAGAACGGCCATGTCTTCGGCCTCCCCGACCTCTACACGCTGGAGGGCGGCGGCACGGTCGGGCACTGGGACATCATGTCCGAGGACTGGGGGGCCAACAACGACCTGCTGGGCTGGCACAAGTGGAAGCTCGGCTGGCTCGACAACGAGCAGATCAGCTGCGCGTCGGCCCCCGGCGAGAGCGAGCACGACCTCACCCCGCTGGCCACCGGGGGCGGTCACAAGCTGGCGTTCGTGCCGCTCTCCGAGGACTCCGGCTACGCCGTCGAGGTCCGCACCCGCGCGGGCAACGACGAGGCCGTCTGCAAGCCGGGCGTGCTGATCTACCGGGTCGAGTCGGACGTCGACACGGGTCGCGGTCCGGTGACCGTCTCCGACAGCGAGGAGCGCAGCGGCGGCTGTACGCGGCGGCCCAATGTGCACGCGGAGCTGTCGGACGCGCCGTACGGGCCCGGCGAGACCTTCCGGGACCGGGACAGCGGCGTCAGCGTCACGGTGCTCGGGAAGCGCGGGGACGGCGGCTACCGGGTCCGGATCAACCGGTCCTGACCTCCCGTTCAGCCTCTCCTGAAGATCCTCAAGATCCGTGGAGTCCCGAGGGTCCCGAGGGTCCCGAGGGTCTGAACCAGCCGTCGGGCGTGAACGCCTCGGCCGTGGCCCGCTCGTCGCGCCAGTAGGCGTACGGGAGCGACTGACCGCGCAGCCACCGCTCACCGGTCTCCGCCACGACGCGCGACTCGACGGCGGGCGTCGCCCGGAGCGGCCCTCCGGGCTGTCGCGCCGCGCCGTCCAGGACCAGCGCGCCGCCCGCCGCCATCGCGCCGTACACCTCGGCGAGCGCGACGGGACCGGAGAAGGGGCCCGTCGGACGCGTGACGGGCGCCGGGCCCAGACCCGGCAGCTCGCCGCGTTCGAGCGCGTCGGCGGCGGCCCGGAAGCGGGCGTCCATCGCGGCGCCCGCCTGCGCGAGCTGGGTGGCGACGGCGCCCCGCAGGGGGCTCGCCGGTGACGCGTAGACGATGGTGGCGTCGTCCTCGGCCCGGATCTCGATGTCGGGCGGGGCCGCGTACGGATCGGGGGCGGGCAGCTCCTCGT
>NZ_JARJHW010000092.1:0-27514 GCF_040560175.1 Streptomyces panacea | reverse complement strand
GGGCCAACCAGCTCAGCCCCCCAACACCCTCTCGATCGCCTCCAGATACCCGGCCACCGGCCCCAGCGTCAGCAACCCGCTTCCCGCGCCCGCCAGTTCGGCGGAGGCCGGGAGCAGGCAGTTGTGGGCGCGGAGCAGGGTTGCGTGGTCCGTGAGGTGGAGGGCCGCCGTTGCTTCCAGGCAGCAGCAGGCCTCGTACAGCAGGTCGTGGGGTGGGTCCGGCAAGGCGTGCAGGGCGCGGAGGGCTCCAGCCTCGTCGCCCGTGGACAGTGCCGCCAGCGGGGTGATCCAGGGGCGGTACGGGCCCCAGTCCGCACGCAGGTCGACCGCCTCGGGGGGCGGCACGGCGGGGCCGTCGGTGAAGTGCAGGGACAGCAGCGCCAGCGGCAGCAGGCCCGACGTCAGGCCCGGCATGCCGGCGGCCGGGAGATCGGTGGCGGCCGATTCGTACGCTGCCCTCGCCCCTGCCAGTTCCCCCGACGCGGACAGCCGCAGCGCGGCGTACCACTCGGTGAACACCCCCACCAGCGGCCGTTCGTGGAGCGCGCCCAGGCGGTCCGCCGCCTGGGCGTGGGCGTCCGCCGCCCGGAAGTCGCCCAGCGCGCCGAGCGCCTGAAGGCGGATCAGATGGCCGAGCACCTCGTAGGTGACCAGACCGTGCCGCGCCCCCAACTCGACCAGCTCCGCGCCGACTTCGGCGCGGCGCGGTGCGAGGCCGGCCCGCGTGAAGGACTGCATGAACGTCCCGTTCAGCGCGAACGCCAGCAGCGCCGGGTCGTCGAGGCGTCGCGCGATCGTCTCCGCCCGCGCCGCCGCCTGCGGTCCGCGCGCGGAGTGCGAGCCGCGCATCTCCACCGCCACCGTCGCCAGCAGCCGGCACCGCACCGCCTCGTACCCCTCGCCGGGCGGCAACGCGGCCAGTGTGCGTTCGGCTGCGGCGACGATCTGCCGCGCCAGTTCCGGATCGTCGGAGCGCGTCCAGATCGCGGGGACGTCGTACGCGCCGATCACCCGGCCGGTCAGTTCCGCGTCACCGAACTCCTCGGCCGCCCGGATCGCCGCCAGCCGCTGCTCGCGCGCCGCCGTCAGCCCGCCGCCTCCGGTCACCGCGAGATCGCGGAGCAGGCCCACGGTCGTCTCCAGGCGGGCGCGGGCGCCGGCCGCGACCGTGCGGTCGTACGCCGCCGCAGCCCGCGTCCACAGCTCCGACGCACGCTCCGGGACCCCTGCGTCGATCGCCGGATCCTGCGCCAGCACGTCCGCCTCCAGCCTGCGCAGCGCGGGCCCCGGATCCAGCCCCAGCTGTTCCACCAGCGTCGACCGGGCCCGGCGCAGGACCGCGAGCGCGTCGCCCTGGCGGCCCGTCCGGTACAGCGCCAGCGCCAGCAGCCGCCAGGCGTCCTCGCGCCAGGGGTGTTCGGTCAGGTGCGCGTGCAGGTCGGGGACCGCTTCGGCGGCGAGGCCGACGGCCAGCTGTGCCTCGGCCCTGCGCTCGACCGACCGGAGCCGCAGTTCGGCCAGGCGGGCGCGTTCGCCCCGTACCCACTCCTCCTGCGCGAAGTCGGCGTACGCGGGCCCCCGCCACAGTTCCAGCGCCTCGTCGAGCCGCCGCAGCGCCCGCGCGGGCGCCAGCTTCGCCGCCTCGCCGACGGCCGTCTCGAAACGCCAGGCGTCCACGGCCTCGGGCCCGGCGCGCAGCGCGTATCCGGGGCCGTCGGTGACCAGCAGCCGGGCCGGGGCACGGGGCGGGCGGTCCGGTTCCAGGGCGCGGCGGAGCGCGGCGACGAAGGTCTGTACGGAGCCGACCGCGCCGGACGGCGGCGGATCGTCCGTCCACAGGTCGGCGACCAGCCGGCCGACGGGGACGACCTGGCGGCGGGCGACGATCAGGCGCGCCAGTACGGCACGGTGGCGCGGGCCCTTGAGAGCGATCGGGCCGTCCGGGCCCTCGGCGGTCACGGGGCCGAGCACACCGAACAGGATCTGTGCCATCCGCCCTCTTCCGTCGCGCTGACCGGCTGCTGATTCGAGGCCCGCACGCTCGAAGCAACGCACGCCACCCTACGGAAGAGCACACCATGCACCCCACCGTCCCCGGCTTCACCTACCGGCGCGTCCCCGTCGCCGACGACGTCAGCCTCAATGTCGCCGTCGGAGGCTCGGGCAGCCCCGTCGTACTGCTGCACGGCTTCCCGCAGACCCACCTCATGTGGCGGCACGTCGCCGTCGAACTCGCCGCCCACCACACCGTCATCTGCCCCGACCTGCGCGGTTACGGCGCCAGCGACAAGCCCGCCGAGAACGCCGGGGCGGATGGGACCGATGGGGTCACGTACGCCAAGCGCACCATGGCCGCCGACACCGTCGCGCTCGCCCGTGCCCTGGGGCACGACCGGTTCGCGCTGGTCGGACACGACCGGGGCGCCCTCGTGGCGATCCGCGCGGCCCTCGACCACCCCGACGTGATCACCCACCTCGCCTCGCTCGACGTCCTGCCCACGCTGGACACCTGGGACGTCATGCACGGCACCAGCGCCGCCGTCGGCTTCCACCTCTATCTGATGGCCCAGCCGCCCGGCCTGCCCGAGCGGATGATCAGCGCGAGTGCCGACGCGTTCTTCGGCCACTTCCTCGACATCTGGACGCGCGACCCGGGGGCGATTCCGGCCGGGATCCGGGCCGAGTACCTGGCGGCCTCCCGCGCGGCCGTCCCGTCCATCGTCGCCGACTACCGCGCCTCCGCCGGGATCGACGTCGCCCACGACCAGGCCGACCGGGACGCCGGGAACCAGCTGCGGATGCCGGTCTCCGTCCTCCAGCAGGACTGGGGTACGGCCCTGGGCTTCGACGCCGCCGCGCGCTGGCGCGCCTGGGCGCCCGACCTGCGGCACACGACCGTCTCGTGCGGCCACTTCATGGCCGAGGAGGCGCCGGGGGAGGTGGCCGCGGCCGTACGGGACCTCGTCACCCGCTGAAGGCGCGGCGGCGTGGCGGCGTGGCGGCGCGGGTACGGGCCCGCACCCGTCACCCCACCCGCAGCGCCCCCAGCAACCGCCCCAGCGCGGCCCTCGTGTCGGTCAGATCCGCCGGGTCCGTCGAGGCCGCCAGCCACAGCGCCGCCTCGTTCATCGCGCCCGACAGCAGGTGCGCGAGCGGCGCCACCGGCTGTGCGGCGATGACACCCTCGGCGACGAGCCCGGCCAGCGCCTGCGTCAGATGGCGGGCCGACGACGCCTCGTCCATCGCCCGCCACTCGGCCCAGCCCAGTACGGCGGGCCCGTCGACGAGCATGATCCGCTGAATGTCCGGACCGGTCGTCGCGGTGATGAACTCCTGGCAGCCCGCGACCAGTTGGTCCCAGGAGTCGTCCCGCGCCCCGGCCGCCTCCGCGACACGGGCGCCGACCTCCTGCTGGACGTCCTCCAGTACGGCACGGAAGAGCGCGGTCTTGCTGTCGAAGTGGTGGTAGAGCGCGCCCTTGGTCACCCCGGCTGCGGCGACGATCTCCGCGAGGCTCACCGCGCCGTAACCGACCTCCGCGAAGAGCTCGCGGCCCTCGCGCAGCAGAGCCCGCCTGGTCTGCTCCCGCTGCCGGGCCCGGGTGCCCCGCTCCTGCGGCATCGCGTTCCTCCCCGTTTGACATGCCATTGGTATGCGAATAGCGTCGTTCGCGTACCAATGGTATGCGAAAGGATCTGTCATGGAGCTGACCAGCTTCTATCCCGTGATCGCCACCACGCGGCTCCAGGAATCCCATGACTTCTACACCCGGCTGCTGGGCTTCGAGACGACGTTCGAGGCCGACTGGTACGTGAGCCTGCGGCGGCCGGGCGCCGTCCCGTACGAGCTCGCGCTCCTCGATCCCACCCACCCGTCGGTGCCCGATGGGTACGGTAAGCCCGTTCAGGGGCTGCTCCTCAACTTCGAGGTGGCGGACGTGGACGCGGAGTGGAAGCGGCTCGTCGACGGCGAGGGGCTGACCCCCGTACTCGAACTGCGCAGTGAGGATTTCGGGCAGCGGCACTTCATCGTGGCCGGCCCCGACGGGGTGCTGATCGACTTCATCACGCCGATCGAGCCGACGGGGGAGTACGCCGAGCAGTACGTCGGCGCGGGCGCGGCCTGAGCCCGTACGACGCGCGAAGGCTCCGACCGGAACAGGTGACCGGTCGGAGCCTTCGAAGTGTGAGTGGTCGGGTCAGCTCTGCGGCGGGCGCTCGTCGCCCGGCGTGGACCGGTCCTGGGAGCCCAGCTGTTCGTTGAGCTTCTGCTGGGCCGTGTCGACCTGGCTCTTGTACTTGTTGCCGGTCTTCCGGTCGACGGCGTCACCAGCCTTGTCGACGCCCTTGCGCACAGTGTCCTCGCGGCCCTTGACCATTCCCTTGAGCTTGTCGAGCATCGACATGACTCGTCCTCCCTTGTGGGGTTCACCTCCCAGCATCGGGGCGTGTGCCGTATCCCGCATCCGGGCGGTGACAAAGGGCATGGAACGGTTGGTAAGCGGCCCATTTCGATGCGATCTCCGGGCAAAGACCGGACCCCGAGGCTGCGCTCCAGCCCCGGGAGTCGCACTCTTGACCGTATGAGTGACACACCGATCGTCGTGCACCGGCCGTCCGGGACGGGCGGCCGGCGGGTCACTGTCCGCGGCCGGATCATGGGACTCGCGCACAACGACGACCATCTGGTCGAATTCCTCCGGCTCGCCGGACTGCCCGACGCCTGGGAACTGCTCGACGACCCCTCCTGGGTGGAGTGGCAGGGCGGGCTGCCCCACGAGTACGGCGCCGAGTGATCGGCGCCGCCCGGACGGCGACCGCTCAGGTCAGCTGCCGCTGCTCCGCCACGATCGGCGTCAGCTGCGTGAGCGTGTCGATCCGCCAGTCCGCCGCCGCGACGACGTCCGGATCGTCCGCAGACAGATAGCCCCAGTGCCCGCGCCGCAGATGCGCCGCGCGCAGGCCGGCCCGCTGGGCGGGGAACAGGTCGTGCATGGGGTGGTCGCCGACGTACAGAATCCGTTCCGGCGCGGTGTCCGCCGCCTCCACGACGCGGGCGAAGAACTCCCCCGAGGGCTTGGCGACACCCCACTCGCCGGACGTGACGACCAGATCGGCCGGCAGATCGAGGCCCCGCAGCAGCTCACCGGCCTTGACCGTCTGGTTGCCGGCGACGATGACGCGTACGCCGAGCTGGTGCAGAGCGGCCAGGGCGGGCCGTACGTCGGGGTAGAGGTCGGACTCGTCCAGGTGCTCGCCCCGGCCCGCGGCCTCTCTGGCCCGGTACGCCTCGCCGACATCTATGTCCGGCTTGATGAGGTGCAGGGCGTCGGCGTTGTCCCTGCTCTGGGTGGTGACGGCGCCGACCAGCGCGGAGATGGTGTGGCGGGGGATGCCGAGCCAATCGGCCCAGGAGGCCCAGTAGCGGTCGTCCCGGACGAGAGTCTCGCCGACGTCGAAAACGATGGTTTCGATCACCGGGGTAAGCGTAGGGGCTGAAGGGCTCCGGACGGTGGCGGTACGAGGTCGTGGGGGACACGCTCTGCCGATTGTCAGTGGCTGGCCGTAGCCTTACGCCATGTCAGCTTCCTCTGATGCCAGCGTTCCCGTCCGTCCCGCCGCCGTGGTCAACACGGAGATCCGTGCCCTGTGGGCGCGCGCGGGCCGGGCGCTGTCCACCGCCGAGCAGGAGGAGTATCAGCGGCTGCTGGTCGAGTGGGCCGCGGCGGTCCGGGCCGATGTGGTGGAGGCGGCTTAGGCCGATCGGGGCCCCCGACACTCCCTGGCCGGGTAAATGGAAATGATCTTGGTCCGGATGGCGTAGTGTTGCATTCAACGGCGCGGGGTGGAGCAGCTCGGTAGCTCGCTGGGCTCATAACCCAGAGGTCGCAGGTTCAAATCCTGTCCCCGCTACTGGAAAAAGACGAAGGCCCGGATCCACTGGATCCGGGCCTTCGTCGTGCTCTCGTGATCCCGTGCCCAGCCGCGTCCGGGCGCCGGATCACGCTTGACCTTTACGCAACGTCAAGATTTAGCGTTTCGGTCATGGAGTGGTCGATCCAGGACATCGCGAAGAAGGCCGGCACGACGAGCCGCACGCTCAGGCACTACGGCGAGCTGGGGCTGCTGGACCCGAGCCGGGTCGGCGGCAACGGATACCGCTACTACGACCAGGACGCCCTCGTCCGGTTGCAGCGGATCCTGCTGCTGCGTGAACTCGGTCTCGGCCTGCCCGCGATCGCCGAGATCCTCGACGGCCAACAGGACACGGCCGCCGCCCTGCGCACCCATCTCGCGCTGCTCGAACAGGAGCGTGCGCGCGTGGGACGTCTGATCGCGTCGGTGCGGACCACTCTCCACAGGACCGAGAGGGGAGAACAGCTCATGGCCGAGGAAATTCTCGACGGCTTCGATCACACCCGCTACGAGCGCGAGGTGACCGAGCGGTGGGGCCGGGACGCGTACGCGAAGGCGGACCGCTGGTGGCGCTCGCTGAACGAGAGCGAGCGCCGGGAGTTCATGGACCTGCACGAGAACATCGCCCGCGACTGGGGCCGGGCCAGGAAGGACGGTCTCGCCGCCGACAGCGACGAGGCGCAGGCCATCGCCGCCCGGCACTGCGACTGGCTGTCGAGCACCACGAGCCCTTCCAGGTCGTATGTCATCGGAGTCGGCGCGATGTACGTCGACGACCCGCGCTTCGGCCGTAACTACGACAAGTACGCGGAAGGCGCGGCCGTCCTCGTACGGGACGCGATGAAGGTGTACGCCGAGCGCCACCTCACCGACTGACGGCCCGCCCCCGGGCTGACTTCCCGGCCGGGCTCCGGTCACCGCACCGGCCCACCGGTAGCCCAGTCGGTCGACGGCGGGTAGCCCCCCGGCGCGTAAGGGGCCAGCCTGGGAAGGGCGCGGCACCGTCCGCAGCCGTCGACGGACCGGGCAGGAGACACAGGTGGGGCAGAGAGACAGCGGAGACGACGGGACGGCGGGCGGCGGCGGGAGCGACGGCCGCCGTCCCGCCGACGGGGCTGTCCGCCGTCCCGGCCTGTCCACCAGGCTCCGCGGCCTCGGCGACAACGCCCGGCGCGGGATCCGGCGCGGCGTCCGCCGCGGCTTCCGGCGCGCCGACCCCGACTCCCGCTCCGGCTGGACGGGCGCCAACCCGGCCGACTCCCACGCCCCGAGTTCGATCCCGCCGAGCTTCGACCCGGACGACCCCACCTGGGAGGGCTTTCCCTCCGCCGACCGGCACCCCCCGGGTTTCGGTCCCGGCGATCCCCGTCCCGCCAGACGGGGGCGCGGCCGGCACGCCGCCCGGTCGGCGCATCCGGTCGTGGCGATCCTGCCCTTCCTGATCCTCGTGGCGGGGATCATCATGGATCAGGCGACCCCGACCGCGATCACCGCTTCCCCGCTCTTCGCGGCGGCGCCGCTGGTCGCGGCCCCGTTCTTCTCGTTCGCGCGCACGCTCGTCATCGGCCTCCTGTCCCTGGCCGCCGTGCTCGGACTGCACTTCTTCAACGACACGGTCGACGAGGTCGCGACGATCACCGAATCGCTGACCGTCTTCACCGTCTCCGTCCTCGCGCTGGCCATCAACGGTGTCGTACGCCGGAGCGGTGAGCGCCTGGCGTCGGCGCGCGTCATCGCCGAGGCCGCCCAGCGGGCCGTCCTGCCGACGCCCGCCTCCCGGATCGGCGGGCTGCACATCGCCGCGCGCTACGAGGCCGCGGAGGAGGGGGCGTTCATCGGCGGCGACCTGTTCGCCGTCCAGGACACGGAGTACGGGGTACGGCTGGTTGTCGGCGACGTACGCGGCAAGGGCATGGCCGCCGTCGAGACCGTGGCCGTCGTCATCGGCGCCTTCCGCGAGGCCGCCGAGCAGGAGCGGTCGCTCGAAGGGGTCGCGCAGCGGCTGGAGCGGGCGCTGGCGCGCGAGGGCACGCGGCGCGACGGGATCGATCTGTTCGAGGGTTTCACCACCGCCGTACTCGCCGAGATCCCGCACGCCGAGGGCATGGTGCGCGTGGTCAACCGGGGGCACCCGGAGCCGCTGCTGCTCGCGGACGACGGCGGACTGACCGTGCTGGCCCCCGCCGATCCGGCGCTGCCGCTCGGGATGGGCGAGCTGGGTTCCTGGCCGGACCGCGCGGACGAGATCCCGTACCGGGCCGGGGCGACGCTGCTCCTCTACACGGACGGGCTCACCGAGGCGCGCAACACGGCGGGCGTCTTCTACAACCCGCGCGAACGGCTCGCGGGACGGATCTTCCCCGGCCCCGACGAGATGCTCGACGCGATCGTCGGGGACGTACGGCTGCACACCGGCGGCGGCAGTACGGACGACATGGCGCTGCTGGCCGTCAGCAGGCCCACCGAGCGGCAGCCGGAGCGGCGCCGGACGATGCCCGTCGTGCCGTGACGGCGTCGCTTCCCGTATCTCCTCCGTCTCTTCGCGATCCCTTCGCCGTGTGTCGTCATCTCGCCCGGCACGCTGCGTAGTTGGGGCGCACCACTCCGCATAATATTTGACGCACCGTCAGTTCGAGTGTGTGATCGCACACGGTCGGAGGGGCGATCGACTCGCCCGATTCCACCCGCTTGTGTCCCGGTTGGTCCGGGCCGGGCCCGCTAACGATCACCCGGAACAGCTTGGAATAAGCCCCGGTCGTCTATTAACGTTCGATAACGCAGCGCGGTTGTCCCAGCCGTCGAAAGAGACGGCACCGTGCGCACGCGCCGAATTCCGCAAGGAAACCGGGGAACCACCAATTGGGGTGAATCGGGCGTCTCTTGCTGCCTCGTGCGGCCAAGAACGCTCGTAGGAGACCTTCCTGCTCCGAACCCGTCAGCTAACCCGGTAGGCGAGAAGGAAGGAAAGGAGAGCGCCCCAGTGGCGTCCAACAGGCCTGCCCCCGAAGCCTCAGCCCCGGTCCATTTCGGTCCCGGGAGCCGGTTCGCCGGTACCGATCGCGCCGACGACGAGGCGACCAGGGACTGGGAGGAGTGGAATCCCACCGCGGACTCCATCCGTCCCGTACGCGGCAAGCACCGTGTCGCCAAGCAGCGCAACGCTCTCGCCCGCAGCTCCACGGTCCTCGGAGTGGGCGTCATCGCGGCGGTCGGCGCGGGAGGCATCGCCTCCGCGCAGGACAAGCCCGCGGTCTCGATATCACTTCCCGACGCGCTCTCGGACAGTTTCCCCGACGCCAAGTCTCTTCCCGGTGTCGGGTCTTTCATGTCCGACGGCGACAAGAAGAGCGACGAGACCCCCTCCCCGCTCACCACCGCGGGCCTCACCGCCGCGGACGCCCAGCAGGGCACCACCGACTCCGGCGAGGCGCTGCGCGCCCGCATCCTCCAGCAGGCGGAGCAGCAGCAGGCCGAGGCCGACGCCGCCCAGAAGGCGAGCGCCGAGACGGCCGCCGCCGAGACGGCCGCGGCCGAGGCGAAGAAGCAGCAGACCGAGGCCGAGGCGAAGGCCGCCGAGGAGAAGCGCAAGGCGAGGGAAGCGGCCGAGCGCAAGGCCGAGAAGGAGCGCCTGGAGAAGCTGGCCGCCAGCTTCTCGCTCCCCACCTCCTCGTACACGCTCACCTCCACCTACGGCCAGACCGGCTCCATGTGGTCCTCCGGCCAGCACACCGGCCTGGACTTCGCCGCCCCCACGGGCACGCCCGCCAAGGCCGTCCACAGCGCGACCGTCAAGTCGGCCGGCTGGTCGGGGTCGTACGGCTACCGCGTGGTGCTGGAGCTCGGCGACGGTACGGAGATCTGGTACGCCCACCTGTCCTCGATGACCGTCAGCGCCGGCCAGAAGGTCAACACCGGCGAGACGGTCGGACGCGTGGGAGCCACCGGCAACGTCACCGGCCCGCACCTGCACCTTGAGGTGCACACCGCGGGCGGCAGCGGGATCGACCCGCTGAGCTGGCTCCGCAGCAAGGGACTCACGCCCTAAGTGCCCTAAGCGCCCTGGGTGTTCTAGTTCCGATACGGGTTGTAGCCGCCGTAGTCGATGTACGGCGGCGGAGTCCACACCCGCCCCGTCGCCCGCGCCGCGTAAGCCAGCGCGGGCGACGCCATTTCCCGGCGCTGCCACATGTGGTGCAGCAGTTCCTGCTCGCGCTCGGCGAAGTCCCGGCCCGCGTCGCCGCGCCCCGCCCGGTGGCGCAGGAACGCGAGGGCGGTCGCGAACGCCTGGTACTCGCCGACCGTACGGGCCGCCGACGGCCCGTACGTACGGCCCGCCACATCGCGCGCCATCGAGCGCGCCCGCATCGAGGACAGCGCCAGCGGCTCGGTCTCGGCGAGCCAGCCGGCTGCCGCGTACGCCGGCAACTCGGCCGACACCGTGCGCAGTTCACGCTGCCGGCTCCAGATCGCCAGCCAGGTGAGCAGGGCGAAGGCGGGGACCATGAAGGCCGCGTACACCGCGTAGAAGCCGTACGGGCCGAACAGTGACGTGGAGCCGTTCCACAGGGCGTGCACGCCCATGGCCAGCACGAGGCCGAGCACCGGCGCCAGCCGGCGGCTCACCCGCAGGCGGCGGGGGGCGACGGCGGCGATGCCGAAGCCGATGCCCGTCAGGACCGTGAACAGCGGATGCGCGAACGGCGACATCACGACCCGTACGAAGAAGGTCGCCGCGGTCACGGACGCGAGGCCCGAGTTGCCGATCTGCTGGTCCTCGCCGAAGGCGTTGCCGAGATAGAGGATGTTCTCGGTGAAGGCGAAGCCGGTCGCGGTGAAGCCGGCGACGACGACTCCGTCGACGAGACCGGTGAACGACTTCCGGCGGAAGAGGAAGATCAGCAGGATCGCGGCGGCCTTCGCGCTCTCCTCGACGATCGGCGCCACCACCGTGGCCCCCAGGGACTCCGCGCCGGTGGGGTCGGCGGTGGCGGTGGCTATCCACTGGGTCGCGAAGGAGTTCGCGGTGATCGCCACGAGGGCGGCGGCGCAGGCACCCCAGGCGAAGGCGAAGATCAGATTCCGCCAGGGCCCCGGCTCGACCCGGTCCAGCCAGCGGAAGGCCGCCATCAGCAGCGGCACGGGCAGGGTCGCCAGACCGAGACCGACGAGGAAGCCCCGCGTGCCGGTCTGTTCCCGGACGAGCGCGAGGATCAGCAGGCCGCAGATGGCGAGCAGGATGATCACCGCGCCCGCGCGCACGGCCGGGTGCCGCCAGAACGAGCGGTAGGGCCGGTAGCGCCAGCGGGAGCGCTCCGGCACGGCGGCCCACATGTCACCGGCCCGCTCCTGCTGCTCGAACGCGGGGATCGCCGGGTGCGGGAGCGGGTGCGGGGGCGGAGGGGCGTGCGGCGGCGGTCGGGACGGTTCGGACACCTCCTGACCCTAACGAGCGCCACCGACACCCCGCGACGGTGCCCGGTCCGTCCCGGCCGGCGTGCTACCCGGCCGGAGCGCCGTCCTGCTCGGCCGGAACGTCGTGCACCTCGGCCGGAGCGCCGTCCACCTCGGCCGGAACCCCGTCCGCGACGCGGCGGAAGACCAGGTCGCGTACGGCATGCCCCTTGTCGATGCCCTGGCCCTCGAACCGGGTGAGCGGCCGGAAGTCGGGCCGCGGCGCGAAACCGTCGTCCGGGGCGGTGTTCTCGAAGGCGGGGTGCGCGGTCAGTACGTCGAGCATCTGCTCGGCGTACGGCTCCCAGTCCGTCGCGCAGTGCAGTACGGCACCGGGCTTCAGCCGGGGCGCGGCCAGGTCGAGGAACTCGGGCTGGATCAGCCGCCGTTTGTGGTGGCGCGTCTTGGGCCACGGGTCGGGGAAGTAGACGCGTATCCCGTCCAGCGAACCGGGCGCCAGCATCTCCCGCAGCAGGATGATCGCGTCGCCGTTGGCCACCCGGATGTTGGACAGTCCGTCGCCCTCGGCGAGACGCAGGAGGTTGCCCTGCCCCGGTGTGTGGACGTCGGCGGCGAGGATCCCGGTGCCCGGATCGTCGGCGGCCATCCGCGCGGTCGCCTCGCCCATGCCGAAGCCGATCTCCAGGACGACCGGCAGCCCGCCGAAGAGCGCGTCGAGATCGAGCACCCGCTGTCCGTCGATGTCCAGGCCCCAGGACGGCCACAGCCGCCGCAGGACATCGGCCTGGCCGGTCGTCACGCGGCTGCGGCGCGGCTGGAAGCTGCGGATACGGCGGTCGAAGTGCGATCCGGCGGGGTCGGCGGCCGGCCCCGAGCCCCCGGGGAACATCCGGGACCAGGGGTGGGCGTCGTCGGCGCGCGCGCCGTCACCGTCGCGGTCGCTGTTCACGTTCATCTGGGTCATCTGGGTCTCGGACACGTCTTCTCGGCACGATTTCTCAGGCACGACGTCTACCGCCGGCTCGGACAGGATTCTCTCGATTCTACGGACCCGCCGGACCCGCCCCGGGTGCCCCGCGGCCCTACGCCCCGTCCGCGTCCCTCAGCATCGTCAGCGCCCGCCTCGCCACCTCGCGGCCGATCGGGAGAGCCGCCGTCGCCGCCGGTGACGGGGCGTTGAGCACATGCACCGTGCGCGGTGACTCCTGGATCAGGAAGTCGTCGGCCAGCGTGCCGTCCCGCAGCACCGCCTGGGCGCGCACCCCGGCCGTCGCGGGGCGCAGGTCCGCGTCCGTCACGGCGGGCAGCAGCCGGCGTACGGCGGTGGCGAAGGCGCGCTTGGACAGTGAGCGGCGCAGCTCGCCCGCCCCGTAGCGCCAGTGTCTGCGCGCTATCCGCCAGGAGCCGGGCCAGCCGAGGGTGCCCGCCAGCTCACGGGGGCGCACGGCGGACCAGGAGTAGCCCTCCCTGGCCAGCGCGGGCACCGCGTTGGGGCCGACATGGACGCCGCCGTGGACGCCGCGCGTCAGATGTACCCCGAGGAACGGAAAGGCCGGATCCGGTACCGGATAGACGAGTCCGCGGACGAGACCGGGCCGGGCCAGTTCGAAGTACTCGCCGCGGAACGGGACGATCCGCATGCCCGGGTCGTCGCCCGTCAGCCGTGCCACCCGGTCGCACTGGAGCCCCGCGCAGTTGACGAGGGCGCGGGCCCTGACCACCTCTCCGGAGGACGTACGGACCGCGACACCCCAGGCCCGCCGGTCGACGACGGTGACCTCGGCGCCGTACCGCACGGAGGCGCCCGACGCCTCGGCCGAGTCGGCGAGCCGCGCCGCGACGGCCCCGAAGTCGCACACCCCGGTCGTGCCGACGTGGATCGCGGCCAGGCCGCGCACCTCCGGCTCGTACTCCATGATCTGCGCCGGGCCCAGCTCCCGGACCGGAATGCCGTTCTCCCTGCCGCGCTGGACCAGGGCGTGCAGCCGGGGCAGCTCGTCGCGGTCGGTGGCGACGATGAGTTTGCCGGTGACCTCGTGCGCGATGCCGTACTCCGCGCAGAACTTGACCATCTCGGCGGCGCCCTCGATCGCGTAACGCGCCTTGAGGGAACCGGGGCGGTAGTACACACCGCTGTGGATGACGCCGCTGTTGTGGCCCGTCTGGTGCCGCGCGGGGCCCCGTTCCTTCTCCAGGACCGTCACGCGGGTGCCGGGGGCGGCCCGGGTGAGGGCGTAGGCCGTCGAGAGACCGACGATGCCGCCGCCGATCACCAGCACGTCGCAGTCGTAGCCGTGCCGGTAGCCATGCCGGTAGCCGTGGCCGCCGACGCGACCGGAGCCGTCTTTCATCACCCGCGCAACCTCCCACCCCGATAGTGCACTGGCCCACTGACAATGCCCTTAAACCATCGAGGTACCACGCGTGTCCCGCATCGTTCACCAAGCATTCGGCATCAAGCACGTTCGGGCGGGTTGCCGGCCCAGCTCCCGGGCCAGCTCTCGGGCCCGCCCACCGCTACGCCGGCGCCACCAGCAGCGGGCGCGCCCGCTCCCGCAGCTCCGCGACCCGGGGCTCGTCGCCGTACGGCTCAAGGCGGTGCAGCAGGTCCCGTACGTACTCCGTGGTGCGCGCCGACGAGATCCGCCCCGCCACCTCCACGGCACGGGTCCCCGCCGCGCACGCCGCGTCCAGATTCCCGGACTCCAGCTCGGCGACCGCGCTCACCACCAGACGTAACCCGTGCGACCGCGCGAACTCCTCGGTCGGCCGCGACAGCGCCTGCTCCGTGAACCGCCGCATCTGCCGGGGCGCCTTCAGGTCGCGGTAGCACTCGGCGGCGTCGGCGGCGAAGCGGTCGTACGAGTAGAAGCCCAGCCAGCTGGGATCCGCGTCGCCCGCCCGCGAACGCTCCAGCCAGCCCTCGGCCGCCTTCAGCGCCGCCCCGGCCGCCGCCGCGTCGCCCGCCTTCGCGTGCGCGCGTGCCTCCACCAGCCGGAAGAAGCTCATCGTGCGGGCCGTCGCGAGGCCCCTGTTGCGTTCGAGCGCGGCCTGGGCCAGGTCGACGCCCTCGTCGGCGAAGCCACGGTAGGTCGCCTGGAGGGACATCGAGGCCAGCACATAGCCGCCGAGTGGCACGTCGGCCGCCGCGCGGGCGAGGCGCAGCGCCTGGATGTAGTAGCGCTGCGCGGCCTCCTGTTGACCGGTGTCGAAGGCCATCCACCCGGCGAGCCTGGTCAGTTCGGCGGTCGCCCCGAACAGTCCGCGGCCGACCTCGTCGCTGTACGCGGCGAGCAGCAGCGGCGCCGCGTCGACCCGCAGGCACTCGGGCACCATCGACGAACGCCAGTCCCCGCCGCCGTACTTGGAGTCCCAGCGCCGGGCGTCGGCCGCCGCCTCGCGGAGCTTGGCGACATCGCTGTGACCCACGCGCAGTGGCGAGACCTCGCCGGCGTCGGCCCCCGGGGGGCCCGTGGGAGCCGTGGGAGCCGCGGTGCCGGGCGGAAGGGCCGAGGAGGGCGGACCGGTCGGCCCGGGCCCGCCGTGCGCCGCGTGCGCTCTCCGTGCCGCCTCGGCCATCGCCGCGTCCCGCGCGACGGACGAGTCGGCGGGCGATATCAGCCACCGTGAGGCGGGCGTGGCATATGCGCTGACCGCGAAGGAACCGGCCAGCGACTGCCAGATGCCGCCGCTGCCCGCCCGCCGGCCCGCGAGGTCCAGCCGGTACAGATCGGTCGCCGACCGCACCGCCTCGCCCACGTCGCGCGGGAAGGCGAGACCCACCTCAGGCGCCGGATCGGCGTCGGCCAGGCCGATTTCGTGCAGTGGCACGGGGCGGCCCAGCTTGGCGCCGATGGCCGCGGCGATCAGATGGGGCGCCGCACCCTGCGGAACCATCCCCTTCGAAACCCACCGCGCCACTGAGGTTTTGTCGTAGCGAAGCGTCAGCCCGCGCTGCGACCCGAGGTCGTTGACCCGCCGGGCGAGACCGGCGTTGCTGATTCCCGCGAGGGCGAGAACGGTGCCGAGCTTCTCGTTCGGCCCGCGTAGCTCCCTGGACATGCGCCACCCCTCGACACACAGACGGCCGCCCCGCCGGCCCCTCTTGTGAGGGACCCCGTGGCATTCGTAAACCCAGCGTAGTTCGCCGCATCCCTACCGTTAAGGGGCGAGGGTCCGGATGGCGGGATTGTTGTCCGTACGCGAGTACGCGCAAAACCCGCCGCGGCTCGAACGTGCTCCGGGTGTGTGGCCGTGCGCCCGGCCGTGCGCTCTTGGCCAAAAGAGGCCGGGACCGCTTCCATGAGTGCTGCGTGGGTCGGCCCACTGCGTACTGGAACCAGTGGGCTGGGGGACACCGCCGCCTCATTTCCCCGCGGGTGGCGGATCGGTCCGGGAGGCGAAGGCGCCTCCCGGACTGTACGTTTGCCGGTGTTCTGTCGGCCGATCGGGCTCGGAGATTGGCTGAATGCTGCCTGTCCGACCTGAGCCCCTCGCCACCCCAATTGTCCTTTGCCAGGGGCGCATTCGCATTTCGCGCTCCTTCGCCGGGTCCCCTCCTGTGTGCCGTTGTCGTGGCAGCATGTCCACGAACGACTGATGACGACGGGTACGACTCTTGATCCACAGGCTGTGGAGGCGGCGATGCGCTGGTTGGTGGGGTGGAGCAGTATCGCCGCGAGCTTCGGCACGGCGGGAGCCGTGGGCGATCAGTCCGAGGGCCGTTCGGTCCACCCCGTCGGATCCCAACTCCTGTGGGGCGACCCGGATCCGCTGTGGGCCGTGGGCGACTGGCGCGACGACGAAGTGCGTGTCGTCAGTGTCGACGCCTTCACCCGGCTCGCCGTGTTCGGCTGCTGCGGAGCCACCGACGAACAGCTGAAACTGGGCCTGTTCGCGGCGCGCGGCGGCGCCCTGCGCCATCTCACCGCCTGGCCCGGCAGTTACACGGCGGTCGCGCAGATCGGCCGGCGGATCACCGTCGCGGGCGATCTGGCGGGCGCCAGACCCGTCTTCCACACCCCCTGGGCGAACGGCACGGCCTACGCCACCGCCGCCCTGCCGCTCGCCGACCTCATCGAGGCGCAGCTGGACATCGGGCACCTGGCCGCGCTGCTCGCCTGCCCCGAGACACCCGAAGCGCTGCGCGACTCCACGCCGTACGTGGGCGTCAAACGCGTCCCGCCCGGCCACGCCCTCGTCCTGCGCGAGGGCTCCCGCGAGATCACCGGATACGAACAGGTCGCCTCACTCGCCGTCGCCGCGCCCCAGGTCGACCCCGAACGGGCCGTCGAGGGAGTCAGGGACGCGCTCATCGAAGCCGTACGGGCCAGACTCCTGGCGCCGCGCCACGCCCCCGAGACCGCGCCGCCGGACCCCGGGCCCGTGCCCGGCATGGGGCCCGCCGACCGGCGCGCCGCGCGCGGCGGACCCGTCCCCGGCATCGGCGCCGACCTGTCGGGCGGCAGCGCGTCGGGCACGCTCGCCCTGCTCGCCGCCGGACTGCCCGGCGCCCCCGGCACCGTCCTCGGCCACGGCACCGGCGCGGGCGAACGGCTCCTCGCCGTCACCTTCAACGACCTGGTCACCGGCGGGCGCGAGGCCGAGCTGGAACGGGCCCGCGCCATGGCCTCCAACCCCCGGCTGCACCACGTGGTCGTCGCGGCGGGCGAAGAGGCCCTGCCGTACGCCGAGTTGGAAGGCCCGCTGACCGACGAACCCGGCCCGTCCCTCGTCACCGCCGAACGCCACCGCCGCCGGCTCGCCGCCGGCAGCGCCGACCACTTCACCGGGGCCGGGGCCCGCGAGGTGCTGGACGCCCACCCGGCGCGCCTGGCCGACCTGCTGATCGACCGGCGCCGCCGCGATCTGCTGCGGCCGACCACCGCGCTCGCCAAGGCCCAAGGGCCCGCGGCGGGCTCGCTGTTCGTGCCGCTGACCGTCTACCGCGCGGCCCGCCGCCTCGCCCGTACGCCGTACCGCACCGGCCTCGAACAGGCCGCCGCCCAGCTCCCCGGCGCACACCGCGACCGTAACGCCCCTGCCGCCGACGGGCCGTTGGGCGCCTCCCTCGCCGCGCTCACCTGGTCGCGTCCCGGACCGGCGGCACGCTGGCTCACGGGGGAGGCTCTGGCAGAAGTATCGGTTCGCCTGACGGCGGCGGCGATCCGCCCCACGTCCGTCCAGCGGCCCGGAGAGGCCCGCGCACGGGCCGCGCTGGCCCGGCACGCCGCCGATCACCGGATCTTCGAGCAGGCCGCCGAGATCCGCAGCCAGCGGCTGCACGCGCCGTTCTTCGACAACCAGGTGGTACGCGCCTGCCGGGCACTGCCCGAATCGCTACGGGTCCAGCCCGGCGCCCGCTCCGACATCCTGCGCGCCGCCCTCGCGGGGGCGGGCATCCACGACCTGCCGCCGGGCTGGGGCGCCACGACGCACGCGACGGAAGCCGCCGCGACCCGCACCGGCATGCGGGCGGCCGTCAACGACCTGATGGCCCTGTTCGACGCGCCGCTGCTGGCCGACGCGGGCCTGATCGAGGCGCGCGTGGTGCGCAAGGCGCTGCGCAAGGCGGCCGAGGGCGAGCCGATCCCGCTGGACGGCATCGCCGACCTGGTCTCCACGGAACTCTGGCTCAGACGCCTGCTCTCCCGCCGGGGCACCTGCTGGACGGGCTCGGCGGCGCCCCGCCAACGCGCGGTGGCGGGCGGCGTACTGCCCCGCCCGACGCTGCACCCGTAGCCACCGCGTCCGCAGCCCGTCGCACCGGCACCCCGCCGTGTCCGCAGCCCGTCGCGCGGGCTGAACCGCCGACCGGGCGCCGGACCTGGACGCCCCCTGGGGCGTGTCCGCGAAGTCCCGCCCGGCCCGCGACGCCGCGGTGACCTCGGCCGCTCCCGCGGCGGGCGGCACCTCGCCGTGTTGTCGTCGGTCGGCCACGTAATCCCGGGCCGTCGACAACGCCGAGCCGCCGCCTCGCGACGGGCCGCGCCCGCCGCCGCAGGCCACGCCCTTCGGGCGGACGTCGCCACGTCGCGGACGCGTCCTAGCGGCAACTGATCCTGGACTGCGCCCAGTCCGCCACCGCCACCGTGTCGAACGGCGTGTGCGGTTCGACCACCAGGCGGATGGTCTTCTGGCCCCCGATCCCCACGGTCACCGGCACCGCCGCGTCGCCACCGCGCACCACCGGGGAGCGCCAGAGCCGGCCGTCGTCGCCGTACACGGAGAAGCGCAGCGCGCCGAGCCCGAGCGTCATGTCGTCGACGCCCACCATCGCCTGGTAGGTGGCGCACCCGCGGTTCAGCTCGATGGTCACCGAACCCCGCGCGTGCATGGAGGCCCCGTGCCCGTACCGCGTGCCGCCGATCGACATGCCGGGGCGCTGCCAGAGCCAACCGCTCTCCCCGATCCGCACCTGGGGCCCGGACCCGTCGCCCGTCACGTCGTACTTGAGCTGGTTCACCTGATACACCTCCGGCGCGGGCGGAGGCGGCGGAGCCGGAGCGGGCGGCTTCGGGCGGGCGGCGGGCGGCGCCGGGGCCGAGGCCGGCGGCTCGGGCTTCGGTTTCGGCGGTGCCGGCTTCGCCTTCGGCGGCGTGGGGATCGGCTTCGATGTGGGCCGGTCGGCCGCCGGGACCGGCCGGGGCGCCGGTCCGGGAGCGGGAGGCGGCTTCAACTCCGGTGGCGGCGGCGCCTCTTCCGGTGTGACCGGCTGTACGACGGGCGGCTTCGCCTTCGGTTGGTCGGGGACCTCGTCTCCGCTCAGCGCCCACACCAGCCCGGCCGCCGCGGCGAGCGCGGCCACGGCCGCGATCCCCGCCTTCATCGGCGCGCCCAGCCCCTCGGCCGCCGCACCTCCCGCCGCGCCGGCTCCCGCCGACCCCGACGCACCACCACCGGCCGCGGCCGCCGCCGCACCCGCTCCGGCAGCGCCCGCCGCCCCGCCGGCGACGACCCCGGCGGCCTTGAGCGAATACCCGGCCGCGAACCACCCGATGACCGCGAGCGGCAGCACCGCCGGAATCCCGGCGTTGACGTGCGCCAACTCGCCCGCCACGAGGCGGCACTTCGCGCACTCGTCCAAGTGCTTGCGCAGCCCGCGCTCGGCCCGGATCCGCAGACCGCCGCGCGCGTACGCGCCCAGCCGGTCGGCGTACTGCGCGCAGTCCCCGGCCGAGGCGACCGCCGTATTCACATGCGCCTGGAGATACGCCTGCTTGAGACCTTCACGCGCCCGACTGGCCAGCACAGCGGTGGCATTGGCCGTCAGACCGAACAGCGGCGCGACCGTGCTCGGCGACTCCTCCTCGACGGTGGTGTGCCAGAGCACGGCCTGCCAGCGCTCGGGCAGACTGCGGAACGCCCGCATGGCGAGGGATCGTTCCGCCTCGTGCATCGCCCGCACGTCCGCGCCCAGGTCCAGTGTCTCGTCGTCCGACACCTCGGCCGAGCGGGCGGATTCGGCGGCGAACACCGCGAAGTCCTCGACCAGTTGCTCTCGCTTGGCGGTCTTCGTCCACGCGGCGGCGACGCGCCGTACGGTCGTGAGCAGATACGCGCGCACCGCCTGCTCCGGCCCGGCGCCCCCGCGTACCGCCTGGAGCGTGCGCGCGAACACCTCGGCCGTCAGGTCGTCGGCGGTGTGGGCGTCCCGGCAGCACGTGCGCGCATAGCGCAGTACGGCTGCCGAGTGCCGCCGGTACAACTCCTCGTACGCGCCGTCGTCGCCGCCCCGCATGCGCTGGATCAACTCGGCGTCCGACAGCGGCAGATCGGCGACGGGCCCCTCGACGAGTGCGTCGGCCCCGACGGGAACGCCCCCGCCCCCGCGCTGCGGCGGCACACTCGGGTCCGCCTCGCCCCGGAAAGCCCCAGGAGCGGCGGGAGCGGCAGGAGCCCTAGGAGTCGCTGGCGTCACCGGCCCAACAGGACCGGAGGGCCCAACAGGACCCGCGGGACCGGCAGTCCCGGAGAAACCTCCTGGCCCACCCTGATTCGGCACCTGCCCGGAAGGCGGCCTCCCCGTCTCCGTACCCCCCGCGCCGCCGCCACCCAGTGGCTCGTCCCGTCCGTCACCGCTCATCGCGGAAGCCCCCGTAGCGTCCTGCAGACCCGAAACACCTGGCCAGCGTGACACAGCGCCCGCCACCGCCAAACCCCGGTTGACAGCGACCACTCGTACGTGATTCGGCGCCGGAACGGGGCGCCGGCCCGGGGCCGTACGCGCAGGACTTCGTCGGGTGCGGCGGAAACGCCGTTCACCAGGATGTTCCGCACCGCCCCGGCCGGGAGGCGCCCCGGGCGGGCGCCCACGAGGGACGGCTCACGGCGGGGGCGGCACGGCCGCCGGACGAACTACCGTCCGACGGCCGCCCCACAGCCCCAAGTTGACGCGCGGAACAGAGACTTCGGACGCCGCCTCACGCCGCGCGGGAGCGAAGCCCTTCGAGCAGGATGTCCAGCAGCCGCGCCGAAGCCGCCGCCTGCTGCGCCGCGTCCGGCAGCGCGGGCGCCGCCGTGGCTATCACCAGCAGGACATCGGCCACCGTCACACCCGGCCGAAGCTCGCCGGCCGACCGCGCGCGCTCGACCAACTGCCCCACGACATCGAGCAGTTCGACCGTGCCTGAAGCGGCGTCGACCAGGTCGTCGCCCGGGGATCCCGCGGAACTCTCCGCCGACCCCAGGGACCCCGAGGAGTGCTGCCCGGCATGCTCACCGGGACCGACCACCCGCAGATCCGGGAGCCCGGACTGCCGCTGCTGCGGCACCCGTGCCTCGTCCGCCGCCTCCGGGACGACCGTCGACTCGTCGACGTCCACCCCGACCCTCAGCACCTGCGGCGGCAGCAGCCTGCCCGCGCCGGAGGCCACCGATGTTCGCAGGAAGCGGGCGAGCGCGGACCACGGCTCGTCCTCCTGCCCCAGAGCCGCACGCGCCTGCTCCGTCAGCCGGGAGGTCTCCTCCTCGGCTATCCGGCGGACCAGCACGTCCTTGCTGGGAAACCGTCGGTAGACCGTGCCGACCCCGACCCGGGCCCGGCGTGCCACGTCCTCCATCGGCGCCCCGTAACCGAGCTCGCCGAACACCTCACGAGCCGCCCGCAGGACGTGCTCGAGATTGCGCTGTGCGTCCACCCGCAGCGGTGCGGCACGGCCGATCCCGCCCGCGCTCGCGCGTCCGTTGCCGTCCATGGAAACGACGGCCTGCCAATGAGAATCCTGAATGTGCATAAGCGTTCCCCCGGTAATGACGTCTCCCCCCGGAGACCTCCCCGCCTGACAGCCGGGGCCGTGCGACCAAGTCACGGTCGACACCCCCGACGAAGTACGAACATAGTTGAGCCCCGGGGAATTCAGAAGGGGGTGGTTCCGCACAGTGCGCCCCCCGATCGGAGCAAGGACCGGAAGATGCCTGATTCGGCACTCTCCCTCCGCCGGGCCCGTACCCGCTGACCTGCGAACCTTCCCTGTCGCAGGGGGATTTGCGCACGTCGGGCCGTCGAAGGGCTCCGGTCACACAATTTGCCGGGGCTGTGGACAAACCCCGGAGCCCGTTGCCTCATGGGGTGGTGAAGGCAGAGATCTCCCGGGGGACGACCCCCGCACCACCGCCCCGCGCACGCGTTCTGGTCATCGGCGGCGGCTACGTCGGGATGTACACCGCGCTCCGGCTCCAGCAGAAGCTCAAGCGCGGCGAGGCGGAGGTCGTGGTCGTGTCGCCCAACGCGTACATGACCTACCAGCCGTTCCTGCCCGAGGCCGCCGCCGGCTCGATCTCACCGCGCCATGTCGTGGTGCCGCTGCGCCGCGTCCTGCCGGACTGCACGATCATCGTCGGTGAGGCCAGATCCATCGACCACGCCAGGCGCGTCGCGACGCTCACCACCCTCGCGTCCGAGGAAGAGGCGGCGACGCGAGCGACCGCCGGCGGCCCCGACGGCGCGCACGCCCCCAACTCGCCGGCCGACGCGCACGAGAGCCCCGGCTCGTTCGAGATGACGTACGACGAACTCGTCCTCGCCCCCGGCTCGATCTCCCGCACCCTCCCGGTCCCCGGCCTCGCCGAACACGGCATCGGCTTCAAGACCGTCGAGGAGGCCATCGCCCTGCGCAACCACGTCCTGGAGCAGATGGACATCGCCTCCTCCACCCGCGACCCGGAACTGCGCGACGCCGCACTCACCTACGTCTTCGTCGGCGGCGGCTACGCGGGCGTCGAAGCGCTCGCCGAGCTGGCCGACATGGCCCGCTACGCCACCCGCTACTACCACAACATCAAGGCCGACGACCTGAAGTGGATCCTCGTCGAGGCCTCCGACCACATCCTTCCCGAGGTCGGCCACGACATGGGCAAGTACGCGGTCCGCGAGCTGCGGGCCCGCAACATAGACGTACGTCTCGAAACCCGGCTCGACTCCTGCGAGAACCGGGTGGCCGTACTGAGCGACGGCACCCGCTTCCCCACCCGCACCGTCGTCTGGACGGCGGGCGTCAAACCGCACCCGATCCTCGCCGCCACCGATCTCCCCCTCGACAAGCGCGGGCGGCTCATCTGTACGGCCGGACTCGCCGTCGACGGCGCCGAACACGCCTGGTCGGCCGGTGACGCCGCCGCCGTCCCCGACCTGGCGGCGGACGAGCCCGGCGCCGAATGCGCCCCCAACGCGCAACACGCCGTCCGCCAGGCCCGGGTACTCGCCGAGAACATCGTCGCCTCGCTACGAGGCGAAACACCGCGGGACTACCGTCACCGGTACGCCGGCTCCGTCGCGTCGCTCGGCCTCCACAAGGGCGTCGCGCAGGTGTACGGCCGTAAGCTCAAGGGCTACCCGGCCTGGCTGATGCACCGCGTGTACCACCTCAGCCGCGTACCGACCTTCAACCGCAAGGCGCGAGTACTGGCGGAATGGACCCTTTCCGGGCTCTTCAAACGAGAGATCGTCTCCCTCGGCTCGCTGGAGCACCCGCGAGCCGAATTCGAACTCGCCGCCGGAAGGGAACGTCCCAGAGACGTCTGACGTCCGATGTCAGTGCGGTCGGCCACCCTGAACGTGTGACCATAGGTGGGTTCACATCTGCACAGAGTGATTCCGCAGAGAGCGATCCGACAGCCCGCCAAGGCGAACAGCAACGACACCATGAGGCCTGAAAATCCGTGAATTTCACGCGTTGGAGCGCCCGGCTCCCCGGTACACAGCGCCGCACCGCCGCACGGACGGACGCTGGAGAGGCGCACTCGCCGGGTTCCGCCAGTTCCGTGCCCGCCGCCCGTGGTGAATTCGAACGACACGGCGAGCGCAAGGACGGAAGAGAGCGACGGGAGGCAAGAGACGGCGGGGACGGCAAAGACGGCAGCCCGACGGGGATCCCCGCGCTCGAAGAGCTGGCCGTCCGCGATGTCCTCGACGGTCTCCCCGCCCTCGTCGCGCTGGTCTACGGCCACGACCACCGTGTCGCGTACGTCAACGACGCCTACACCGACGCCTTCGGACCACGCGAGCCGGGCACGACCGCGGCCGAGAGCTGCCCCGAGCTGGTCGAGCTGGGCCTGATGCCCCTCATGGACCAGGTACTGCGCAGCGGAAAGCCCCGCACGGTGAAGTCCCGCAAGGTCCAGTCCGCCACGTTCGGCACGGCCCACGCCCCGGCCAACGGCACCGCCACCGTGGCACGCGACGGCTCCTACACGGTGACCTGCACCCCCGTCGACACCAGCGGATCCGGCGGCGTGCTCATCTTCGCCGCCGACGTCACCGACCACGCCGAGGCCGCCGAGCGCCTGCGCGCGAGCGAGCGCAGACTCCGCGAGACCGCCGTCGCCCTCCAGCGCTCGCTCCTCCCACAGGAGTTGGAACAGCCCGACGACCTGCGCGTCGCCGCCACCTACCAGCCGGGCGGCACGGACGCGGCGGTCGGCGGCGACTGGTACGACGTGATCACGCTCGGCGCCGGCCGTACGGCCCTGGTCATCGGCGACGTCATGGGCCGCGGCGTCCGCGCGGCGGCCGTGATGGGCCAGCTGCGCACCGCCGTCCGCGCGTACGCCCGCCTCGACCTGCCTCCGCACGAAGTCCTGCAACTGCTCGACGGACTCGCCGCCGAGATCGACCCCAGCCAGATCGCCACCTGCGCCTACGCCGTCCACGACCCCAACGAGGGCCGGCTCGTCTACGCGTCGGCGGGCCACCTGCCGATCCTCGTACGCGCCGAGGACGGCACGGTCGCCCGCGCGGCCGACCCGACCGGCCCCCCGCTCGGCACCGGCGGCTGGATCCACACCTCCGGCACCATCGACCTCGCGCCCGGCTCCACCGCCGTCCTCTATACGGATGGTCTCGTCGAGCGCCGCAGCGAGGACATCGACGAGGGCGTGGCCTCCCTTGAGCGCGCGCTGGCCGGGGCCAAGGGATCACCCCAGGTCGTCTGCGACCGGCTGATCCGCGCGATGGGCGTGACGGCCGAGCACGACGACGACGTCGCGGTACTGGTCCTCCAGCACCCCGCCCGCACCGGGCAGGCCGCCGAACTCTTCCACAACGCCGCGCTCGACCTCCTCGGCGGCATCGAGGCGGCGCCGCGCGCCCGCGCGTTCGCCTCGGGAGTCCTCTCCTCGTGGCGCTTCCCCGTCGAGCTGAGAGATCTGGGCGTGCTCGCCACCAGCGAACTCGTCGCCAACTCCCTCCAGCACGGCACCCCGCCCATGCGTCTCAGACTCCGCCGCACGGACCGCCGGCTGATCATCGAGGTCACCGACGGGGACGACCATCTGCCACTGCGCCGCCACGCCGAACCGGCGGACGAAGCGGGCCGCGGCATCTCGATCGTCGCGACGATCGCCTCGTCCTGGGGCTCGCGCCGTACACCGGGCGGCGGCAAGGCGGTCTGGTGCGAGTTCGCGCTTCCTCATTGAGAGGCGGCGACGGTCTCCGGCTTGTGCACGGCGACCACGCGCGACCTGTGCGCCAGTGACGGCTGGTCCTGTACGGGGGTGAGCCGTCGGCCCAGCCGCAGCGCCAGCACGCTGACGCCGAGCGAGAAGAGCATGAACGTCACGATGTACGGGCCGTGCAGCGCGGCCCCCATCGGTCCGCCCACAGCGGGCCCCACGGCCAGCGCGAGCTGCTTGACCAGCGCGAAGGCGGCGTTGTACTGCCCGACCATCTCGTCCGGCGCCAGGTCGGCCACCAGCGGAGCCACGGTCGGCGACAGCATCGACTCACCGAGCCCGAACAGCGCGTACGTGGAGATGAAGGCGGCGGTCGCCATCGTCTGGCTCCCGTGCCCCAGGCCCGCGTACCCCGCGATGATCCAGGCGACCGCCCAGATCAGCCCGACCGCCGCGATGACCCGGCTGCGCCTGCGCCGCTCGACCAGCCGGAGCACGACGAACTGCGCGACGACGATCACGGCGGTGTTCGCGGCCAGCGCGATCCCGAGCGTCGACGGGTCGATCCCCGCGGCCTCGGTGCCGTACGCGGCCAGCCCGGACTCGAACTGCCCGTAGCAGGCGAAGAACAGCACGAAGCCCAGCACGCACAGCCGCACCATCGCCCGGTGCCCGAGCAGCGCGCGCATCCCACCACCCCCGGTCCGTGCCGCCTCCTTGGGAAGCGCGGACGAGGCGGAGGACGTACGGGGGAGCCGGACCGTCCCCGCGACGGCGGCCAGCACCAGGAACATGGCGGCCTCGATGCCGAACAGCAGGGTGAAGCTCCCCGGCCTGTCGACGTCGACGAGCTGCCCACCGATCAGCCCACCGACGCCGAGCCCGAGATTCTGCAGGAAGAACTGCGTCGCGAAGGCCCGTGTACGGGTCGACGGCGACGAGCACCAGACGATCATCGTGGCGAGCGCGGGCTGCATGACAGCGGTACCGGCGCCGAGCAGCGCCGCCGAGAGCACGGCGGCAGGCACAGTGGCCGCCACGCCCATGCCCACGGCCCCCACGGCGGCCAGCACCGCGCCACCGACGACGACGGGCAGCGGACCCCGCCGGTCGATCACGCGACCGGTGAAGGGCAGGGCGACGAGCGCGGCCAGCGCGAAGACGGCCAGCACGGCCCCGGCCGTACTCGCGCCCAGATCCCGCACCTGGGCCACATACACATAGAGATACGGGACGGTGAACCCGAGCCCGAACGCGCTCAGCGCGTTCCCTGCCTGGATCCGGCGCATCGCGGCGCCCATCACCCTGGTCACACTCACCTGCCTTGGAGGATCGGAGGAGAAGACTGAGGACTGAAGAGTCAAGCCTGCAAGAACTGAAGCCTGAAGACTTCGAAGCTAAAGTTAGAGCCTCAACAATACACATTGAAGGACTTCAACGCGAACGATGCGCGTGCCATACTGCGCCGCATGTCAGACACCCCCGAGGAGCCGAGCCTCGACGAACAGATCGCCGCCTATCAGCGGGAGTTCGACGACCTTGACCCCCAGGTGGAGAAGGTCGTCTCGGCGCTCGGCCGGCTCAACCGCCGGATGAACGTGGCGTACGGGCGACAGGTCTCCGACCTCGGCATCAGCAACGCCGAGTGGGAGGTCCTCAAGACGCTGGTCCTGGCGGGAGCCCCGTACCGCCTCGGCCCGGGCGAGCTGGCAAAGCGCCTCGGCCTCACGCCCGCGGCGATGACCCACCGCGTCGACCGCATGGCGGGCGAGGGCCTGGTCACCCGAGACCGGGACGAGAACAACCGGGTCCGGGTGATCGTCGAGCTGACGGACGAGGGCCGCACGAAGTGGCTGGAGGCCATGCGCATGGCCTCGGACTTCGAGGAGGACCTGCTCCAGGACCTCTCGGGCGAGGAGCGCGGAGTGCTGGGAGAGCTGCTGATCCGCCTCCTGCGCCGCGTGGAACACGCCCAGCCGGACGCCGGCGGACGCCTGACCGACCTGGACTGACCTGGGCCGACCCGCGGTTGACGGAGGGCGAACGGCCCAAGTTGACACCACCCGGGCCGGTCCGTAAGGTTCTTCGAGTTGTCATGGAGCCGTAACGGTTCTACGGCACACTCCCGCCGCTTGAATGCGGCACACAAACTCTGCGGGACGCCCCCGACCGGGAACAATTTCGGCATGCCGAAATCCATTACCGGGACTCGATTTGTGAGTCGGCGGGGAAACGGGCTAGAGTTTGAAACGTCGGAACGGCCGCAGGGCCGGAAAGACAAACCCGCTGACTGGGAA
>NZ_JARJHW010000091.1:0-27851 GCF_040560175.1 Streptomyces panacea | reverse complement strand
GCCGCCAAGGTGGTGCTCTGGGGCCACAACAGCCATATCGCGAAGGGCCGTACGGCCGACGACACGGCGCCGCCGCCCCTGGGACAGCACCTGCGCGAGCGGTACGGCGACGCGTACTACGCCCTCGGTCTCCTCTTCGGCGAGGGCTCCTTCCGCGCCCACCGCATCTGGCCGGGCCCCTGGAGCGGTGTCGGCGGCCTCACGGGCCGTATCGCCGAGGGCAACTCCGTCGACGCTCCCGCCGAAACCACGGTGGAGTCCCGACTCGCCGCCGCCACCCCGGCGGACCACCTGCTCGACCTGCGCCCCGCCACCGCCGAGGACGCGCCCGGGGCCGTACGGGAGTGGGCCGGCGCCACACACACCACACGGTCGTTCGGCGCGCTGGTGACGCGCTGGTTCTACCGGCGCGAAGTCACCCCGGTCCGGCTGTCGGAGGAGTACGACGGCCTGGCGTACGTGGCGGTCTCCACCGACTCCCGCCCGATCCCGCCACGCGGGCCCGCGGTGCGACGGTAGGGAGCCGCCCCCGGAACGCCCCGAGGGCGGCACCCCCTCTCGGGAGTGCCGCCCTCGGTTCGTACACGTGCGTAGGCGCTACGCCATGAACCGCCGATCCGTCAGGATCAGAAGTCCATGTCACCGCCCGGCATGCCGCCCGGCGCGCCGCCGGCGCCGGCCTTCTCCGGCTTGTCGGCGATGACGGCCTCGGTGGTGAGGAACAGCGCCGCGATGGACGCCGCGTTCTGCAGCGCGGAACGCGTGACCTTCGCGGGGTCGATGATGCCCTCGGCGATCATGTCCACGTACTCGCCGGTCGCGGCGTTGAGGCCGTGACCGATCGGCAGGTTGCGGACCTTCTCGACGATGACGCCACCCTCGAGACCACCGTTGACGGCGATCTGCTTGAGCGGAGCCTCCAGCGCGAGCTTGACGATGTTCGCACCCGTCGCCTCGTCGCCTTCGAGCTCAAGCTTCTCGAACACCGAACCGGCCTGGAGCAGAGCCACGCCACCACCGGCGACGATGCCCTCCTCGACGGCGGCCTTGGCGTTGCGCACCGCGTCCTCGATGCGGTGCTTGCGCTCCTTGAGCTCGACCTCGGTCGCGGCGCCGGCCTTGATGACGGCCACGCCGCCGGCCAGCTTCGCGAGGCGCTCCTGGAGCTTCTCGCGGTCGTAGTCCGAGTCCGAGTTCTCGATCTCGGCACGGATCTGGCTCACGCGACCGGCGACCTGCTCGCTGTCACCGGCACCGTCGACGATGGTGGTCTCGTCCTTGGTGATGACGACCTTGCGGGCACGGCCCAGCAGGTCGAGACCGGCGTTCTCCAGCTTGAGGCCGACCTCCTCGGAGATGACCGTGCCGCCCGTGAGGATGGCGATGTCGTTCAGCATCGCCTTGCGGCGGTCACCGAAGCCCGGGGCCTTGACGGCGACGGACTTGAAGGTGCCCTTGATCTTGTTGACGACGAGCGTGGACAGGGCCTCGCCCTCGACGTCCTCCGCGATGATCAGCAGCGGCTTGCCCGACTGGATGACCTTCTCCAGGAGCGGCAGAACGTCCTTGACGCTGCCGATCTTGGAGTTGACGATCAGGATGTACGGGTCGTCGAGCGACGCCTCCATACGCTCCATGTCGGTGGCGAAGTACGCCGAGATGTAGCCCTTGTCGAAGCGCATGCCCTCGGTGAGCTCAAGCTCAAGACCGAAGGTCTGCGACTCCTCGACGGTGATGACGCCTTCCTTGCCGACCTTGTCCATCGCCTCGGCGATGAGCTCGCCGATCTGGGTGTCGGCGGCGGAGATGGAGGCCGTCGAAGCGATCTGCTCCTTGGTCTCCACATCCTTGGCCTGCTCCAGCAGCGCACCGGAGACGGCCTCGATGGCCTTCTCGATACCGCGCTTGAGGGCCATCGGGTTGGCGCCGGCGGCCACGTTGCGCAGGCCCTCGCGGACCAGGGCCTGGGCCAGGACGGTCGCGGTGGTCGTACCGTCACCGGCGACGTCGTCCGTCTTCTTGGCGACTTCCTTGACCAGCTCGGCGCCGATCTTCTCGTACGGGTCCTCGAGCTCGATCTCCTTGGCGATGGAAACACCATCGTTGGTGATCGTGGGGGCGCCCCACTTCTTCTCGAGGACGACGTTACGGCCCTTGGGGCCAAGGGTGACCTTGACGGCGTCGGCGAGCTGGTTCATCCCGCGCTCGAGACCGCGCCGTGCCTCCTCGTCGAACGCGATGATCTTGGCCATGTGAAGTGGTCCTCCCGGACAGGGGGTGGATTGCTCCGGACCGTGTCGGCGCCCGCGACGGACGGCCCGAGAGCCGTGCGGTTCCTTGCCCCACCGGCTCTTCGGGCCTCGCTGACCCGGTCCATAAGTTGTCACTCTCACTAGCAGAGTGCTAACGCCAATGATTAGCACTCGACCCCCGAGAGTGCAAGCGCCTCCCGAGCGAGCGCAGCCCCTTCGCCACCGCGCGCACGGCGCGCGCGACCCCCACGCGCACGCACGAGGGGCCCGTATCCCTTGCCGGGATACGGGCCCCTCGTGTGTGAGTCGCGTCGTTGGCCGATCGCGCCGGGATCAGACGGCGAGCTTGACCATGTCCGCCTGCGGACCCTTCTGGCCCTGCGAGATCTCGAACTCAACTCGCTGACCTTCTTCAAGGGTGCGGTAGCCGTCCATCTGGATCGCGCTGTAGTGGACGAAAACATCCGCACCACCGTCGACCGCGATGAAGCCGTAGCCCTTCTCCGCGTTGAACCACTTGACGGTGCCCTGAGCCATGCCCAACTCCCCTATTACAGGCCCCTGCGCGGGACCGCACTTCGCGCCGGAACGCGTCGACCGCGGCTGAATGTATCTGCCCAACTGCCCTCTGCAACAGGTCAATCGGACGAGAATTATGGGCATGGCGGAACACGCAAAGGGGCGAATTGCCGGGCTACCAGGGCAAGTCGGGCCGGGCAAAGCGCAAGGAACCGCGCAAACAGCGTCCACACTTCGACCGCATCTTGTCGCGAACTCATATGCGCGTGGCGCAGTCGCGGCGGAACCGGCGGTGGGGCTACCCCAACTGTACCGCGTTCAACCACATGGAATTGCCCCCTCCGTTTCTCTCGCGGAGGGGGCAAACCCGTTCACGCTGTGTGGCGTTGAGCCGCTTTCGGGCGCCGTTCAGCCTCCCGCGACCGCCGGGATGATCGAGATGCCGGCGCCGTCGGGCGTCGCGGTCTCCAGACCCTGCTCGAAGCGGACGTCGTCGTCGTTCACGTACACGTTGACGAAGCGCCGCAGCTTGCCCTGGTCGTCCAGGACGCGGGCGGCGATGCCCGGGTGGTTCGTCTCCAGGGACTCGATGACCTGGGAGAGGGTCGTGCCCTCGGCCGGAACCTCGGCCTTTCCGCCGGTGTACGTACGGAGGATGGTGGGGATGCGGACGTTCACGCTCATCGGTTTCTGCCTTCCGGGGAGTAGCGGGTCGGGCTGCTGGACGGGGTCGGGAGACCCGGTGCCGAGAGGCTCAACGCGCCAGGCCCGCTTCGCGGAACGCGTCGAGGCTCGGCGGAATCGTCGCGGTCGGCCCGGTCGTCGGCGCGACGGCGTCCAGCGTCTTGAGCCCGTCACCGGTGTTCAGCACGACCGTCGTGAGCGCCGGGTCGAGCAGACCCGCCTCGATGAGCTTGCGCGTCACCCCCACGGTCACCCCGCCCGCCGTCTCGGCGAAGATCCCCTCGGTCCGCGCGAGCAGCTTGATCGCGTCCACGATCTGCTCGTCGTTCACGTCCTCCACGGCGCCGCCCGTGCGGCGGGCGATGTCCAGGACGTACGGGCCGTCGGCCGGGTTGCCGATCGCCAGCGACTTGGCGATCGTGTTCGGCTTCTGCGGCCGTACGACGTCGTGGCCGGCCTTGAAGGCGACCGACACCGGCGAACAGCCCTCGGCCTGCGCGCCGAAGATCTTGTACGGCTTCTCCTCGACCAGGCCGAGCGCGATGAGCTCCTTCAGCCCCTTGTCGATCTTCGTCAGCTGCGAGCCCGACGCGACCGGGATGACGAGCTGGTCGGGCAGCTCCCAGCCGAGCTGTTCGCAGATCTCGTACGCGAGGGTCTTGGAGCCCTCGCCGTAGTACGGGCGGAGGTTGACGTTGACGAAGCCCCAGCCCTCGCCCAGCGGGTCCCCGATGAGTTCGGAGCAGAAGCGGTTGACGTCGTCGTAGTTGCCCTCGATACCGACGAGTTCGCCGCCGTAGATCGCGGCCATGACGACCTTGCCCTGCTCCAGGTCGTGCGGGATGAACACGCAGGAGCGGAAGCCGGCGCGCGCCGCGGCGGCGCCGACGGCGCCCGCGAGGTTGCCGGTGGAGGAGCAGGAGAGCGTGGTGAAGCCGAAGGCACGGGCCGCCTCGACGGCGATGGCGACGACACGGTCCTTGAAGGAGTGCGTCGGGTTGCCGGAGTCGTCCTTCACGTACAGGCCGCCGGTGACACCCAGCTCACGGGCGAGGTTGTCGGCCTTGACGAGCTTGGTGAAGCCGGGGTTGATGTTCGGCTTCGACGCCACGTCGGCGGGGACGGGCAGCAGCGGGGCGTAGCGCCAGATGTTGTCGGGACCGGCGGCGATGCGCTTCTTCAGCTCTTCGGGGCCGTCGGTCGGCAGGTCGTAGGCCACTTCGAGCGGGCCGAAACAGCTCTGACAGGCGAAGATCGGGCCGAGTTCGAAGCGTTCCCCGCATTCGCGGCACGAGAGGGCGGCGGCGGGTCCGAGATCCACGGGGGCGTCAGTGGTGTCGGAAGTATGGTGAACAGTTTGCACAGCCATGAAGGCGAGGCCCTTTCCTCATCTTCCTCGCGACGCATCTCGCCGCAAGACGGAATTGGCACCTTCCCCACCATGACCTCGCGGTCGGCGGGAGGGTTGCCGGGGCTTCAACGGGCCGTTCCCTCTGCCCCTCTGGATGAGCGGTATTCGATTGTCAGCGTGACGACGACCCCCGGCATGCGGCGGTCATCCGCGTTGTTCAAGACTGTAACCGAACCCCTGGACGGTTGAGACGTTCGTCCGATCCGCGAGATGGAGATCACGTGCTGCGAGAGGTGGAGCGCTGGCTGGCCCGGCGGTCCTGGTCGGCGGCGGACCGGCCGGTCGACCGGCTGGTCGCCGCCAAGCAGGGTGCGCAGGTCAGCGTGGTGCTCCCGGCCCTGAACGAGGAGGCCACGGTCGGCCGGATCGTGTCCGTGATCCGTCGCGAACTGATGGCGGGCCCGGCGCCGCTCGTCGACGAGCTGGTGGTGATCGACTCGGGCTCGACCGACCGTACGGGGGAGGTCGCGGCGGCGGCCGGGGCGCGTGTGGTGCACCGGGACGACATCCTGCCGAGGCTGCCCGCGGTGCCGGGCAAGGGCGAGGTGCTGTGGCGCTCGCTGCTGGTGACGAGCGGCGACATCGTCTGTTTCGTGGACGCGGACCTGAAGGACTTCTCGGCGGACTTCGTGTCGGGGATCGTGGGGCCGCTGCTCACCGAGCCTGGCGTGCAGTTCGTGAAGGCGATGTACGACCGCCCGCTGGGCGACGAGCCGGGGCAGGGCGGCCGGGTGACCGAGTTGGTGGCGCGTCCGCTGCTGAATCTGCACTGGCCGCTGCTGGCGGGGTTCGTGCAGCCGCTGGGCGGCGAGTACGCGGTACGGCGCTCGCTGCTGGAGCGGCTGCCGTTCCCCGTGGGGTACGGGGTGGAGCTGGGCCTGCTGGTGGACGCGCTGCACACGGTGGGGCTGGACGCGCTGGGCCAGGTCGATGTCGGGGTGCGCAGGCACCGGCACCAGGACGGCCAGGCGCTGGGGCGGATGGCGGCGGCGATCTACCGGACGGCGCAGCTGCGGCTGTCGCGGGGGCATCTGGTGCGGCCGGTGCTGACGCAGTTCGAGCGGGGCGAGGAAGGTTTCGAGCCGCGTACGCACGCGGTGGACACGCAGGAGCGGCCGCCGATGCGGGAGATCATGGAGTACGAGGCGCGGCGGGCGGCCTGATCCCGGCCCGCTCCCGGCCCGTCCGGCGATCGGGGACCCGACCGGCCCAGGAGCCGCGTGGCACCGCCGGTCTATTCGTATGATTTGCCTATATTGCCTCGCATGGTGATGAACGCGGTGACCTTGACCACGGAACAGCTCTGGCTGCTGGGCGGCATGGCGCTCGCCCTCGTCGGCGCGGGGGTGGTGGCGGTGGCGGCGGCCCGTGGCCGGGGCCGTGGCTGATCCACGCCGACCGGAACCGTACGTTTGAGCGTTTCCACGACGGGCTAGGTTTCGGCACATGGTCTCCGAGCACGCCGCCCAGGTTCTTGTCGCTTCCAATCGCGGTCCCGTCTCGTACAAGCTCGGCGAGGACGGCGCGCTGACCGCCGGGCGTGGCGGCGGAGGTCTCGTCTCCGGACTCTCGGCCATCGGACCCGACACGAACGCCGTGTGGGTGTGCGCGGCCCTCGGTGACGGCGACCGCGAGGCCGTACGGCGCACCGGCGGCCGGCTGGACACCGCCGACACGGGCGGACAGCGGGTCAGGATGCTCGGCATCCCGCCGGACGTCTACGCGGACGCGTACAACGGCGTCGCGAACTCCACGCTCTGGTTCGTCCACCACCTGCTCTACCAGACACCGCTGGAGCCGGCCTTCGGCACGGAGTTCCGGGAGCAGTGGGCGTCGTACGAGACGTACAACCGCGCTTTCGCGGAGGCCCTGGCCGACGAGGCGGGCGAGGGCGCGGCCGTACTGATCCAGGACTACCACCTGGCCCTGGTGCCCGGGATGCTCCGGGCGCTCCGCCCCGATCTGCGGATCGGGCACTTCTCGCACACGCCGTGGGCCCCGGTCGACTACTTCCGGCTGCTGCCCGACGACATCGCGCGCCAGTTGCTGCGCGGCATCCTCGGCGCCGACCGGGCCGCGTTCCTGACCCACCGGTGGGCCGACGCCTTCACCGCCTGCTGTACGGAACTGCTGGGCGGCACCGGCAAGACGCTGATCGGTGTGCACGGCCTCGGCGCCGACGCGGACTTCCTGCGGGAGCGGGCGAACCGGCCCGACGTGGACGAGCGGCTGGCCGAGCTGCGGGAGCAGATCGGCGAGCACGAGGGGGCGCCCCGCAGGACGATCGTGCGGGTGGACCGCACGGAACTGTCGAAGAACATCGTGCGCGGGATGCTCGCGTACCGGCAGCTGCTGACCGACCGGCCGGAGTGGCGCGAGCGGGTCACGCATGTGGCGTTCGCCTATCCGTCCCGGCAGGACCTCGCGGTCTACCGCGCGTACACGGCGCGGGTGCAGGAGGTGGCCGACGGGATCAACTCCGAGTACGGCACGCCCGGTTGGACGCCCGTGGTGCTGCACGTCAAGGACGACTTCGCACGCTCACTCGCCTCGTACCGCCTCGCGGACGTGGCGCTGGTCAACCCGATCCGCGACGGCATGAACCTGGTCGCGAAGGAGATCCCGGTCCTTTCGGAGAACGGCTGCGCGCTGGTGCTGTCGCGCGAGGCGGGCGCGTACGAGGAGCTGGGCGCGGACGCGCTGGTGGTGAATCCGTACGACGTGACGGCCACGGCGGCGGCGCTGCACGAGGCCCTGACGATGAACGCCGACGACCGTGCGGCCCGCACGAAGCGCCTGGCCGCCGCCGCGACGGCGCTGCCGCCGCAGCGCTGGTTCCTTGACCAGCTGGAGGCGCTGCGCGCGCTGTGAGGGCGCGGGCTCACCAGGCGACGGGGCGGTAGTCCTTGAGCAGTACACCGTGGACCGGGCTGCCCGCCTGGCCCTGCACGATCGGGTGGTAGACGCGCGCCGCGCCGTCCACGACGTCCAGCGGCGGGCGCCAGCCGGTGGCGGCGTGCCGCTCCCTGGCGGGCAGGGGCTTCTCGTCGGTGACCCAGCCGGTGTCGACGCTGCACGCGTGGATGCCACGCGTCGCCAGGTCGGCGGCGCTGGTGCGGGTGAGCATGTTGAGGGCGGCCTTGGCCATGTTGGTGTGCGGGTGGCCGCTCGTCTTCCTGCGGACGGTGAACTGCCCCTCCACGGCTGACACGTTGAGCAGATACCGCCGTCGGTGCGGGGACGCCGTGAGCAGGGGCAGGAGGCGGTCGGCGAGCAGGAACGGGGCCACCGCGTTGACGAGTTGGACCTCCAGCATCTCGGCCGGGTCGATGTCGCCGAGCCGGGCGGTCCAGGAGTTCTCGGCGGCGGTCTCGGTGAGCAGCCCGGCCTCGTCGACGGCCGGCAGTACGTCGGTGGCCGTGGCCCTCGCGCGCGGTACGAGCCCGGCGGCCCAGGAGCGGGCCTCGACCTCGGCGCTCCCCGTGCCGGGGACGGCGAAGTCGGGGGCCGTCCAGACGGCGGGCAGCGCGGCGCGCGCCGGCGCGGCCTCGGCGGCGGCCAGGGCGGAGTAGGCGCGCGGCGAACGGCGCAGTGTCTGGGCCGCGTTGTTGATCAGGATGTCCAACGGTCTTGCCTCGGCCAGCAGATGGTCGGTGAAGGCCAGCACCTGCCGGGGGTCGCGCAGGTCGAGCGCGGCCACGCGCAGCCGGTCCCACCAGTCGGCGGCGTCGGGGGCCGCGGCGAAGCGCCGTACCGCGTCCTGGGGGAAGCGCGTGGTCACCGTGAGGTCGGCGCCGTCGCGCAGCAGCATCAGCGCCAGCTGGTACCCGATCTTGACGCGCCCGCCGGTCAGCAGCGCGCGGTGCCCGGTCAGGTCGGTACGGGCGCCGCGCCGGGCGAGGTTGTCGCGGGCGCAGTCGGGGCAGAGCCGGTGATAGAAGTGGTGGACCCGCCGGTAGTGGTCCTTGCAGACGTAACAGCGCTGTGGATGGTTCAGCTCGCCGGCGCTTCGGTCGCCCCGCGCACCCGGCAGTGGGGATTCGACGGGCAACGGGGCGTCCATCGTCCGCTCCGGCGCGCCCATGACGGTGCCGGCCTGGATCTCGGCGTCCGCCGCCGCGCGGGCTCCGCGCGTGGCGGACCGGCGCTTGCGCCGCCCGTCCCGGTAGAGACCATTCGCCGCCCGCTCCAGCCGCTCGCGCCGGGGATCGTCGATCGACAGCTCCCGCGCCTCACGCAGCAGCTCCAGCGTCGCCCGTATCCGCTCGTCCATCCGGTCGTCGTCCATCGAACCCTCGCCCCCGCTCACACCGAACGACCATGATGCGGGAGCCGAACGCCCGGTGTCGCCCACGTTTCGCCCGGGCCCCGGGACGCCCGGTGCCCGTCCGGCGGTGCGGGCGGACGGCGCTACTTTGAAGACCCGGCCTAGAGCCGGTCCGCCACCGACGCGAGGAAGCCGGTCAGCGCCCCCGGGCCCGGCAGCACCAAGTCGGCCTTCTCGGCGAGTTCGGGGACCTCTCCCGTACCGCTGCACAGCAGCAGGCCCGGACGGCCGTTCGCGCGCAGGGAGTTGACCGCCGCGAAGGCCGGGAGGTCGCCCAGGTCGTCGCCGCCGTAGACGACCGTCTCGGCGCCGACCTCGCGGACGTACTCCTCCAGGGCCACGCCCTTGTCCATCCCCGGCGGGCGCAACTCCAGGACGAGGCGGCCCGGTTCGAGCATCAGGCCGTGCCGGGCCGCCAGGTCGGCGAGGGGCTCGCGCAGGGCGTCGAAGGCGCCCTGCGGGTCCGCGGCGCGGCGGGTGTGGACGGCGACCGCCTGGCCCTTCTCCTCGATCCATGTACCGCGCCAGGACTCGAACCGTTCGAGGAGTCGGGGGAGTTCGGCGCGGGCGTCCGCGACTCCGGGGTGCGGGGCCGGGGTGCGTACGGTGCCGCTGACCGCGTCCCAGCGTTCGGCGCCGTAGTGGCCGAGCACGACGAGGTGTTCCAGGCCGGGTACGCCGGCGAAGCCGCCGTACCGCACCGCGACACCGGCCGGGCGGCCGGTGATCACCGCGACGGACGCGACGTGCGGGGCGAGGGCGACGAGCGCGGGGACCGCGCCGGGGTGCGCGCGGGCCTGTTCGGGGTCGGGGACGATCTCGGCGAGCGTGCCGTCGAAGTCGAGCGCGACGACGGCTTTCCCGGGCCGGGCGAGAAGCGCGGCCAGGCCGTCGGCGCCGGCGGAGGTGACGGGGGTCGGCAGGGGGTTCGCGTGGCTGCCCATGCTCCGACCCTATCCGCGTCACGCCCCTGGGGCCCGTCGTTCGGGGACGGCGCGAGGATCCGCTCAGCGGCGGGCGCGGCGGGAGTCCCTGATCCGGCGCAGGCGGTTGACCGTCACCGGGTCGTGCGCCAGGGCCAGCGGGTCGTCGATGAGCGCGCGCAGCAGCTGGTAGTAGCGGGTCGGCGAGATGCCCAGCTGCTCCCGTATGACGCGCTCCTTGGCGCCGGGGCCCGGCCATGAGCGCCGTTCCACGGCGAGGACGGCGCGGTCCCGCTCGGTCAGTTCCGACCGTACGGCGGGACCGCGCTCCTCGTGCGGCGCGTCTTCGGGTGCGGTCATAGGGCTGACACGCTACTCGGCGTTCTCCGCCGTCGTCGCGTCCCGGCCGATCCTCGCCAGGATCTCCGCCGGCACCGCGCCGGGCTGCACCGCCTTGCCGACGTTCTTCTTGATGTCGTCGCTGACACCCGCCCACGACGTCTTGCCGAACGGGTACAGCTCGGCGGTCGGCAGCGCCTCCAGGAACTGGCGCAGCTCCTTGTGCTCGTCGTCCGCCACCATCGTCTCGGAGGCGCTGTAGGTGACCGGCAGAAGGTCGTACTGCCCGACGAAGTCCATGACGTTCTTGTCCTCGAAGGTGAAGTCGAGGAATTTGCCCGCCTGTTCGCGGTGGCCGGGCTGCTTGAAGGCCATGATCCAGTCGGCGACACCCATCGTCGCCTTGGACTTGCCGTTGATACCGGGCAGCGGCACCATCCCCAGCTCGATGCCGGCCTTCTCGGCCTCCTGCATCATCGTCGGGTGCCCGTTGAGCATGCCGACCTCGCCGCCCGTGAACGCCTTGAAGGCGTCGGCGCGGTCCAGTTCACCGGGCGGTACGGGGCCGGTGAGGCCCTTGCCGACCAGCTCCTTCTGGAGCCATTCGAAGGTCTTGATGTTCGTGTCCGAGTCGACCGCGTACGAGCCGTCGACCGCGTCCGTGTAGGCGCCGCCACCGCTGAGCATCCACATCATGGTCTCGGCCTGCGCCTCCTCGGCGCCGAGCGGGAGGGCGAACGGGGTCGGTACGTCCTGCGCCTTGAGCGCCTCGGCGTCCGACTTGATGTCGTCCCAGTCCTTCGGCGCGTCGAGACCGGCCGCCGCGAAGAGGCCCTTGTTGTAGAAGAGCAGCCGCGTGCTCGCGACGAACGGCATGCCGTACTGGGTCTGGTCGACCTTTCCGGCGTCGCCGAAGCGGGAGAGGAAGTTCGCCTGCGTGGGGATGGAGAGCAGCTCGTCCGCGCTGTACAGCTCCTTCGTCTTCACGTAGTCGGCGTAGGCGCCGATCTGCGCGATGTCGGGCGCCTCGCCGTCCCTGACCATCTTCGCCACGTCGGCGTCGACGGTCTTCCAGGAACGGACGTCGATGTCGACCTTGATGCCCGGGTTCTTGGACTCGAACTCCTTGGCCAGGCTGTTCCAGTACTTCTCCGAGCCGTTGGCGGCACTGTTGCCGTAATCCGCCGCCACGACTTTCAGGGTGACGTCACCTGATCCGCTGGAGCTGCCGCAGCCGCTCAGCGCCATCGTCATGCCCAGTGCGGCTATCGCCGCGGTATGCCCCAGGAAGCGCTGCTGCACAGCTCTTTTCCCACCCTTGTATTCGCTCGGCCGTCTCTACGGCGTTTTCCGTCCCAGTCGGTCCCCAGTCGGCACCCGTCGGTCCCCCGCGGCGTCCTGCGTAGACGAGCAGCGATTTTCCACCATGCGCTGTCGGCGGTCTACAGCGGCCCTGTATCGCTTCGGCAACTTCCCGTTACCCAGAGGTTTGGCGAAGGCTTTGTATGGGCTGGCAACAATCCCGCACAGTGGACTAGACCTTTCTTGGGTTTTCACGCGAGAATGAACTTGTGAGACACGTCATCGCCCTGGATGTGGGCGGCACCGGTATGAAGGCCGCCCTGGTCGGGACCGACGGCGCGCTGCTGTACGAAGCGCGCCGGGCCACCGGCAGGGAGCGCGGCCCCGACACGACCGTCGAGACCATCCTCGGCTTCGCGGCGGATCTGCGCGCCTACGGCATCGAGCACTTCGGCGAGAGCGCGGTCGCCGCCGGGGTCGCGGTACCGGGCATCGTCGACGCCGAACGCGGGATCGCGCTGTACTCGGCGAACCTCGGCTGGCGCGACGTACCGCTGCGGGAGCTGCTCGGCGCGCGGCTCGGCGGCGTACCGGTCGCGCTCGGGCACGACGTACGCACCGGTGGACTCGCCGAGGGGCGGATCGGCGCGGGCAGAGGCGCGGACCGGTTCTTCTTCGTACCGCTGGGCACCGGCATAGCGGGCGCCATCGGTATCGACGGCGTCGTCGAGGCCGGCGCGCACGGCTACGCGGGTGAGATCGGGCACGTCGTGGTCCGGCCCGACGGACCCCTGTGCAACTGCGGGCAGACCGGCTGTCTGGAGACGCTCGCGTCGGCGGCGGCCGTGACCCGGGCGTGGGCGGCGGCGAGCGGCGATCCCGAGGCGGACGCGGCCGACTGCGCGAAGGCCGTCGCGTCGGGCGACCCGAGGGCCGAGGCGGTCTGGGCGAACGCGGTCGACGCGCTCGCCGCCGGGCTCGTCACCGCGCTCACGCTGCTCGACCCCCGAAGGCTGATCATCGGTGGCGGTCTCGCCGAGGCCGGGGAAACGTTGTTCACACCCCTGAGGGCCGCGGTCGAGGAGCGGATCACGTTCCAGAAGCTGCCCGAGATCGTCCCGGCGGCCCTCGGGGACACCGCCGGATGCCTGGGCGCGGGGCTGCTCGCCTGGGATCTTCTCTCCACGGAGGTATCCGCCTGATGGCCGCACGCGCCGCAAGTACGGTTCTCACCGGTGCCCGGGTGGTGCTGCCGACCGGGGTGGTGGAGAACGGCCGGGTCAGGGTCGAGGCGGGCCGGATCGCCTCCGTGGGCGCCTCCGTCGAGGGAGAGGCGGTCGAGCTCACCTTCGGCACCGACACCGACACCGACACCGGCTCCGGCGGCGATTCCAGCGCCGAGACGCTCGACCTGACCGGCCACTGGCTGGTGCCCGGCTTCGTGGACATGCACAACCACGGCGGCGGCGGCGCGTCCTTCACCTCGGGCGGCGTGGACGAGGTGCTCAAGGGCGTCCGTACGCACCAGGAGCACGGCACCACCACGCTCGTCGCCTCCACGGTCACCGGCGAGATGGACTTCCTCGCCCAGCGCGCCGGTTTCCTCTCCGAGTTGGTCGAGCAGGGCGACCTGGCCGGCGTCCACTTCGAGGGCCCGTTCATCTCACCGTGCCGCAAGGGCGCCCACAGCGAGGCGCTGCTGCGCGACCCGGACCCGGCCGAGGTGCGCAAGCTCCTCGACGCGGCCCGTGGCACGGCGAGGATGGTGACCCTCGCCACCGAACTGCCGGGCGGCATCGACTCCGTACGACTGCTGGTCGAGCACGGCGTGATCGCCGCGATCGGGCACACCGACGCGACGTACGAGCAGACCGTCGAGGCCATCGACGCGGGCGCGACCGTCGCGACGCACCTGTTCAACGCGATGCCGCCGCTCGGCCACCGCGCGCCGGGGCCGATCGCCGCGCTGCTGGGGGACGAGCGGATCACCGTCGAGCTGATCAACGACGGCACGCATCTGCATCCGGCGGCGCTGGAGCTGGCGTTCCACCGCGCGGGCGCGGACCGGGTCGCCTTCATCACGGACGCGATGGACGCGGCCGGTTTCGGCGACGGCGTCTACCAACTCGGCCCGCTGGAGGTCGAGGTCAAGGACGGCGTCGCACGGCTGGCGGTGGGCGGCTCGATCGCGGGCTCCACGCTCACCCTGGACACGGCCTTCAGACGCGCGGCGACGATCGACCGCCTCCCGGTGACCGACATCGTGCGCGCGATCTCCGCGAATCCGGCGAAGCTGCTGGGCGTCTACGACCGGGTGGGCTCCCTGGAGCCGGGCAAGGACGCGGACCTGGTGATCCTGGACGCGGACTTCGCGGTGGTCGGCGTCCTGCGCCGGGGCGCATGGGTGGTCAGGCCCCAACTGGGCTGAGGGGTCGGCGGGTTGCTCGGATCGTTGGGGTGGTGACGCGCTCGGCGCCGGGCGGCCGGAGGACGGCCGGGGGCCGCTCCCTGGGCCGCCCGCTCCACGTTTGGCATGATCAGGGCCGGTACGGAGCGGGCCGCGTGGGCCCGCTCCCCCGTCAGACGGCCCCGAGGGAGGCGGCACGGCGCATGATTCTCACCGTCACTCTCAACACCGCCCTCGACATCACCTACCGCACCCCCACCCTGATCCCGCATGCCACCAACCGCGTCGCCGAGGTCACCGAACGGCCCGGCGGCAAGGGAGTCAACGTCGCCCGGGTGCTGGCTGCGCTCGGGCACGAGACGGTGGTGACCGGGTTCGCCGGCGGGCGGACCGGGGACGCGCTGCGCGAACTGCTCGCCGCCGAGAGGCCGGTGGACGCGCTCGTGGCCGTCGCGGGCACCACCCGCCGCACCATCGCCGTCGTGGACGAGGCGAGCGGCGACACGACGCAGCTGAACGAGCCCGGCCCGATCGTCACGGCCGCCGAGTGGGCCGCGTTCCTCGCCTCCTACGAAGGGCTCGCCGCGCGCGCGGACGCCGTGGCGCTGTGCGGCAGCCTGCCGCCCGGCATCCACGTGGGCGCGTACGCGGAGCTCGTACGCCTCGCGCGGGCCGCGGGCCGGCCCGTCCTGCTCGACACCAGCGGCGAACCGCTGCGCCGGGGCATCGCCGCCCGGCCCGATCTCGTGAAGCCCAACGCCGACGAACTCACGCAGCTCACCGGCACCCGCGAGCCGCTGCGCGCGACCCGGGACGCGCGCGGGCGCGGTGCGCGCGCGGTGGTCGCCTCGCTCGGCGCCGCCGGGATGCTCGCCGCGACCCCGGACGGGTCGTGGCGGGCCGCCCCGCCGAGGGCCGTACGGGGCAATCCGACGGGCGCGGGCGACTCGGCGGTGGCCGGGCTGCTGTCGGGGCTCGTGGAGCGGCTGCCGTGGCCCGAGAGGCTCGCGAGGGCGGTCGCGCTGGCCACGGCGACGGTCCTGGCGCCCGCGGCGGGCGAGTTCGACCGGCAGGCGTACGCGGAGCTGCTGCCACAGGTCACCGTGACGGAACAGTCAGACAGTTGAAGCAGTCGGAACAGGGGTCACATGCCACTCGTCAGCACCGGTGAACTCGTCTCAGCCGCGACGGCCGCGGGACACGGCATCGCCGCCTTCAACGTCATCACCCTGGAGCACGCCGAAGCCATCGCCGCCGGCGCCGAACAGGCGGGCCGCCCCGCGATCCTCCAGATCTCCGAGAACGCCGTGAAGTTCCACGGCGGCCGGCTCACGGCCGTCGCCGCCGCCACCGCCGCCGTGGCCCGCGCGTCCGGCGCTCCGCTCGCGCTCCACCTCGACCACGTCGAATCGCCCGACCTGCTGCGCGCCGCCGACGGGGAGGGCTTCAGCTCGGTGATGTTCGACGCGTCGAGACTGGCCTACGACGCGAACGTCGCCGCCACCGCCGACGCCGTCGCCTGGGGCCACGCGCGCGGCATCTGGATCGAGGCCGAACTCGGCAAGGTCGGCGGCAAGGACGGCGAACCGCCCCTCGGCGCCCACGCCCCCGGTGTCCGTACGGACCCGGCCGAGGCGATCTCCTACGTAGGCGCCACCGGCGTCGACGCGCTGGCCGTCGCCGTCGGCTCCTCGCACGCGATGACCGACCGCACCGCCGCCCTGGACCACGAACTGATCGGCGCGCTGCGCCGGGCCGTCCCCGTACCGCTGGTGCTGCACGGCTCCTCCGGCGTCCCGGACGCGGAGATCCGGCAGGCCGTCGCGGCGGGCATGGTCAAGATCAATGTCGGTACGGCCCTGAACACGGCGTTCACCGGCGCCGCCCGCGCCTACCTGGCGGCCGACCCGGAGACGGTCGACCCCCGGAAATACCTCGTCCCGGCTCGCGAGGCGATGACCGGGACGGTGGCGGCGTTCCTGAAGGTGATCAGCGGCTGAGGGACCGCTCGGGTAGGCGAGGGAAGGCGGGAAAGGCGGCGAAAGGAGTGTGAAGGGCGGTCAGCCCTTCGCCCTGCCCTTCTCCAGCGACACCTGGTCGAGAATGGCCTCGCACTGATCGCCCGCCTCGCACGAGAGCTTCATCGTGTTGCTGCCCTTGCTGAGGTTGACGTAGGCGAAGGTGGTGGTCCAGCCCTTCTCCCAGTCACCCTCTTTCGCCTTGGCGAAATTCGCCATGTTCACCGATCGCGGCGTCTCGCCGTTGATCGTGAGCGACGTCTTGGCGTCCTTGCCCGGTACGCCGTAGGTGATGAACAGCGTGTAATCACCGGCTTCCGGCAGGTCGACCGTCCAACTCGCGGACCCGCCGGGCCCGTTGAACATCACGTACGCGCCGTCCGCGCCCTTGGCACCCTTGATGTCCTTCGCCAGCACCGCGGGCGCCCCGAGCTGGAGCGTCGCCGCGTCCTGCTTCGGAAGCTCGACCGGCTTGTCACCGCCGGGGTCCTTGCCGGTGTCCTCGCTCGGGGCCGCCGACTCGCCCGTGGTCGGACCGTCCGTGGGGCCGCCGTCCGCGTTCTTGGTGTCGTCACCATTGTTGAGCAGCGCGGCCGTGATTCCGATCACGACGACCGCCACGACGGCGACAGCTCCGATCAGCAGGCCCTTCGTGTTGGGTCCGCCGCCGTTGCCGCGCCCGCCACCGCCGCCCCGCTGGGCGGGAACCGTGCGGGTGGTGGCACCGCCGGTCTCGGGGGCCGCGTAGCGCGCGTCGGGGGACTGACCGTAGGGGGCCTGGCCGTGCGGCGCCTGCTGGCCGTACTGCTGCTGGCCTCCGTACTGAGGCTGCTGCCCGTAGGGCTGCTGCTGCGGGACCTGGCCGTACTGGCGCTCGCCGACGGTCCTGACCTGGTTGTACGACGTTCTCGGCACACCGGGCTGGGAAGCTGGACCGGGGTAGCCGTAGCCGCCGCGCCGGGCCTGCGCACCGTTCGCGGCCGTCTGTCCGTCCTCGTACAGATAGCCGAACGGATCGTCGTCCTCGGGCGTACTCGCGCCGTTGTTCCCGGCCGTCATCCCTGGGTCACTCCTTACCATCTCGCCAGCGTCGCCGACCGGCCGAGCCTACCTCGATTGGGCAAGCATACGGACGGGCCTTGACTGGAGTGGGCGGATGCCCCATCCGCCGATGAACATCCGTGGACATCGGGGATCCGCCGTACAGAGAGATGGGACACGGCGGGCCCGGCGACCCCGGTACAGCGACGACGTTATCCCGCCCGGCGCTGGACCGTTTTCCGCGAACGCTTCTCGATGTACATCCGCTGGTCCGCGGATTTGAGCACTTCCTCGACCGTCATTCCGCAACTGGCCCAGCCGATTCCGAAGCTGGCACCCACGCGGACCGCCCTGCCGTCCACCCTGATGGGCGGGATGATCGCGTTCCGCAGTCGAACCGCCAGGTCAGCGGCGTCCGTAGCACCGAGGCCGTCGGCCAGGACGACGAATTCGTCGCCACCGAGGCGGGCGACGGTGTCGCCGTCGCGCACACCGGTGTTGAGCCTGCGGGCGACTTCGATGAGGACGGCGTCACCGGTGTTATGGCCGAAACGGTCATTGATCGACTTGAAACCGTCGAGGTCGCAGAAGAGGACGGCGAGGCCCTTGCTCCCGTCGTCGGGGTCGGCGCCCGGCGCGACGGTGTGCACGTGGTGGTCGAGGGGCGCGACGGCGGAGGACGCGTCGAAGCCGTCTCCGTGGAAGGCGCGCTCGCCGGCTGGGTCCCCGTACGGCTCGTAGGGCGGCTCGTAAGGCTCATAGGGCTCGTACGGCTCGTAGCCGGGGGAGCTGGGCACGGGCGCGTACGCGGCGCCACTGGTCCCGTTGTAGCCGGGCGGCCCCTGGCCGTACGGGACGACGCCGCCGTAACCGCCTTCGTCGTAGGTGCCGTTCCCGGCGCCGCCGTTGCCCGCGCCGCCGCCGTACTCGCCCTCGTATCCGCCGAACGCCTTGTCCACGGCCTGTACGGCCGTCTCCCGCACCGAGATCGCGTTGGGGCGCTCGCAGAGGCGGGCGCTGAGGCGGGAGCGCAACTCGGCGCTGTTGGGCAGGCCGGTCAGGGAGTCGTGCGAGGCGCGGTGCGCGAGCTGGAGCTCGTTGCGCTTGCGCTCCTCGATGTCCTCGACATGGGTGAGGAGGAAGCGGGGCCCGTCGGTGGTGTCGGCGACGACGGAGTTGCGCAGCGACACCCATACATAGCTGTTGTCCCGCCGCGCCAGCCGCAGTTCGGCGCGACCGCCCTCGGCCGAGGTGCGCAACAGCGTGCCGATGTCCTCGGGGTGGACGAGGTCGGAGAAGGAGTAGCGGCGGATCACGGAGGCGGACCGGCCGAGCAGCCGGCACAGCGCGTCGTTCGTCCGCAGCAGCCTGCCGTGCTGGTCCCCGCCCATCTCGGCGATGGCCATCCCGCTGGGCGCGTACTCGAACGCCTGCCGGAAGGACTCCTCACTGGCCCGCAGCGCCTGCTGCTCGCGCTCCAGCCGGACCAGTGCGCGCTGCATGTTTGCTCTGAGGCGGGCGTTGCTTATCGCAATGGCGGCCTGGGAGGCGTACATCTGGAGCGCTTCACGCCCCCAGGGGCCCGGACGGCGCCCGCCACGCGGTCGGTCGACGGATATGACCCCGAGGAGCTCGCGTCCGCCCCCAGGGGCGTACATCGGGGCGTAGAGGCGGTCCTGGGGGTGCCACTCGTCCTCGAAGCGCGGATCGGGTCCCTCGGTGTACCACTGCGGGACGTCGTCCTCCAGCAGGATCCAGCCCTCGGTGTGGGGTATGTACCGCAGCTCACCCCAGGTCTCGCCCATGCTGAGCCGGCGTTCCCAGGAGGCGCGCGCGCCGACGCGTCCGGTGATCAGTGCTTCGGCGGCGGCGTTGCCCGAGAAGGCGGCGACGACCAGGTCACCGTCGGGCTGTACGAGATTGACGCAGGCCAGCTCGTAGCCGAGACCCTTGACTATGCCGTCGGCAACTGTCTGCAACGTGTCGGCCAGGCTGCGCGCGGTGTTGAGCTCGCCGACAACGTCGTGCAGCTGCCGCAGGGTCGCAAGGCGGACGTACGGCTCCGACTCGGTCTCCATCGTTCGCTCTCCCCGAGACCTCGACAGCAACTCCAGAATTCTTATCGGCTCGCTTGGTGCGGTATCCCGGCCACTGAATCACAGCGAGCTGTGCACTCGGTACACAGGGTCAACAATTCCTCGGCCCTGTGAGTCAAGTCACATAAGGGGAGGAAGGGTTGGGCGGGGGCGTGGGAGCGCTCTCCAGCTTTCATGAACGCAAATATCGAGGTCGGAGTCGTTCGACAGGGGGCGCGCGACGGGGCGCACTGCCAGCGCACACTCCGGCGTACGGCCTGCCGCGAGGCCGGTGGGGCGTCCGCACCGGCCCTTCGGACCCGCTGGACCTAGGTCCCGGCTGGTCCTGTGGCCCGATGCGGACGCCCCGCCGCCGGAGCTAGCGTGGACGCCGTGCTGCAGAAGACAACCGCCCCGCGTACCGAGGCCGTCCCTCCCGAGGCCGTCCCCCATCCTGAGGGAGTGAGTAACGACGAGTTCCGTGCCGCGCTCTCCCGGCTGGCCGCCGGGGTGGTGCTGGTCACCGCGCACGACCCGGACGACGGCCCGAAGGGCGCGGACGCGGGGATGACGGCCACGGCCTTCATGTCCGTGTCCCTGGACCCACCTCTGGTGGTGGTGAGCCTGCGCACCGGATCCCGGATGGACGACCTGCTGGACGAGCAGCCGCTGTGGGCGGCGTCGATGCTCTCCGAGAACCAGTTGCAGATCGCGGGGCGCTTCTCCATGAAGGGCCGGATCAGCGACCGGCTGCTCTTCGAGGACGTGTCGTACCGGCGCGGCGAGCTGAGCGGGGCGCCGTTGATCGACGGCGCGCTGACGGTGCTGGAGTGCCGTACGGAGCAGCGGATCGTGACCGGCGACCACACGCTGGTCGTGGGGCGGGTGCTGACGGCGGCCGTGCCGGGCGGCTCGGGGGACGTGGGGCCGCTGACGTACTTCCGGGGGAAATACCGGCAGTTGGGGCAGAGCTGAGCGGCCGGAACTGAGCGGCGGCGGCTGGGCCTGAGCGGCAGCGGCCGGGCCGGCCCGGGCCGGCTGTCGGGCCGGGCCGGCCGTCGGAGCTGGACCGTCGGAGCTCGGCCGGGCTACGACCAGTCGCGGCCGTTGCGCCCGCGCTTGGTCTCCGCGCGCTGCTTCTTCTGCCGCAGCCTGCGCTCGTTGATGCCCCGTGGGATCTTCGTGGCCCGGCGCGGTCGCGGCGGCGGAGCCGTCGCCTCGGCGAGGAGCGAGGCCATCCGGACCAGGGCCGTCTCGCGGTTGCGCCACTGTGAACGGTGTTCGGACGACCGTACGGTCACGACACCGCCCACCAGCCGGCTCCCGAGCCGCTCCAGCGCCCGCTCCTTCCACACCGGAGGCAGCGCCTCCGTCCTGCCGAGGTCGAAGCGGAGCTCCACCTGCGAGTCGCTGGTGTTGACGTGCTGTCCGCCGGGGCCCGATGAACGCGAGAAACGCCACATGAGCTCGGCCTCCGGAAGGGAGACGGAGCCGCGAATGACGTGCGTGGACCCGGACATGTGTCCATCGTCCCGTGTCCGCACAGACAAATCAAAGGCGTTAAGGAACCTCTGAGTCCTCTGTCTGCGTTATGCCGGGTGACGGTAGCTTCGGAAGCCGATCGAAGCCCGCACACGAAGCTCGTAGCAACGAAAGGGACCATCCCCATGGCTGTAAGCCTGTCCAAGGGCGGCAACGTCTCGCTCACCAAGGAGGCGCCGGGCCTGACAGCTGTCACGGTCGGCCTCGGTTGGGACGTCCGCTCCACCACCGGCACGGACTTCGACCTCGACGCCTCGGCGATCGCGGTCAACGCGGGTGGAAAGGTTGTCTCCGACAGCCACTTCATCTTCTTCAACAACAAGTCGACGCCGGACCAGACCATCGTCCACACCGGTGACAACCGCACCGGTGAGGGCGCTGGCGACGACGAGGCGATCAACGTCAACCTGGCGGGCCTGCCCGCCGACGTCGACAAGATCGTCTTCCCCGTCTCCATCTACGACGCGGAGACCCGCAGCCAGAACTTCGGCCAGGTCCGCAACGCGTACATCCGCATCGTGAACCAGGCGGGTGGCACCGAGATCGCGCGCTACGACCTGAGCGAGGACGCCGCCACCGAGACCGCGATGGTCTTCGGCGAGCTGTACCGCAACGGCGCCGAGTGGAAGTTCCGCGCGGTCGGCCAGGGTTACGCCTCGGGCCTCGTGGGCATCGCCACGGACTTCGGCGTCAACCTCTGAGTCACTGACTCTCCGGGTCACTGACCGAACGAGTGCGAGGGGCCTCCGGCTGCGGCCGGGGGCCTTTGGCGTATGCGGTGGACTCGGCGTGCGGTCGGCGCGCGGTGGACTCGGCGCGCGCGCTCACGCGTCCGGTGGCGGCGGCTTCTCGGAGCCGTACAGCCAGGCGTCCCAGAGCGCCGTCAGATCGCGGTCCGTACGCCGCTGCGCGAAGGCGGTGAAGTCGGCCGTGGACGCGTTGCCATGCCGGTGCGCCCGCGTCCAGCCGCGTACGAGCGCGAAGAACGCGTCGTCGCCGACCGCCAGCCGGAGCTGATGGAGCACCATGGCGCCGCGCCCGTACACCGGCCGCGCGGAGATGTCGGCGGCGGTGGGCGGTTCGGCCGGCGGAAAGGCCCAGTTCTCGTCGTCCGCGTACGCCCGGTCGAAGGCGCGCCGCGCCGGCACGCCGTCCATGGACTCGGCCCAGAGCCACTCCGCGTACTCGGCGAAGCCCTCGCTGAGCCACATGTCCCGCCAGGACTTGGGGGTCACGGAGTTGCCGAACCACTGGTGGGCCAGTTCGTGGACGAGGATCCCGGTGCCGCCGGGGCCGGGCAGGAAGGGCCTGTTCTGGGTCTCCAGGTTGTAGTCGGCGTCGCCGGGCCGTCCGATGATCACTCCGGTGGACGAGAAGGGATACGGCCCGAAGGTCTTCTCGCCCCACTTCATGACGGCGGGGATCCGTGCGAGCAGACCCGCGCTGTCGGCGGCCACGGTCGGATCGACGGCGGTATGGACGGGGATGCCGCCCGTGGAACCGGTGGGGCCCGTGGAGCCCCGCGAGGTCTTGGTCCGGTATGCGGTCCGGTAGGGGCCGACGGCGACCGTCGCGAGATAGCTGGCCATCGGTTCGGCGCAGTGCCAGCCGAAGGCGGTACGGCCGCCGGCCGTCCGCTCGCTCGTCAACTCACCGTTGGAGATGGCCTGTCGGCCCTCCGGGACGGTGATCCGGATGTCGTACGCCGCCTTGTCGCTCGGATGGTGATTGCCGGGGAACCAGGCCATCGAACCGGTCGGCTGGCCCAGCGCGACGGAACGCTCCCCCGATCTGAGCCAGCCCTCCCTCGTCCTGTCGGCGCCGGTCAGGGTCCGGGGGACGCCGGAGTAGCGGACGACCGTACGGAAGGTGGCCCCGCGCCCGATGTCCGCGCGTGGCCGGAGCGTCAGCTCCGTACCCGCGCGCCGTACGCCGGCCCGCGCGCCGTCGACGGTCACCCGGCCGACGGTCAGACCGGCGAGGTCGAGGTTGAACGTGCTGAGCGCGTGCGTGGCGCGGGCGGTGATCTCGGCGGTGGCGTCGAGGCGGCCGGTGGCGGGGGCGTAGTCGAGAGTCAGGCCGTAGTGCGTGACGTCGTAGCCGCCGTTGCCGAGATGCGGGAAGTACGGGTCACCGAGGCCGGCGGCGCCCGGGGTGCCGGGGGCACCACCCCGCTCGTCCCCTCCCGCGCAGCCCGTGAGGCCCGCGAGTCCACCCAGGCCGCCGAGGATCACGATCAGGAGGGCGGCGGTGGAGGAGGCCACCCTGGTACGGGGCGGGCTCCGGTGCTGGTGGGCGCGAAGGGGGTTCCGGTGCGGTCTCTGGCGCTGGTGCACGCGGTGATCGTAGGCCGCGCCCGGCCCGCTCCCCGGCGGGCGGAAACTCGTCCGCGCGGCGCCGTGACACCATCAGTCGCGTGCTTGACATCGGCTACTCCCTCTCCCGTCGTTTTCCCGATCCCCCGCAGACCGACTACCGCCTCGCCGACGTCCGGGCCCTGCGGCACGATCTGTTCTGCGGCGACGTGTACCTCGCCGACACCAAGGCCGACCGCGAGGTGTCCACGGGCTGGGGATGGGTGCCGGTGCTGGACTTCGCCTGGGCGCTGTGCGACATCGTGGAGCAGGTCGACCGCGACCCGCGCGGCAGCCGGTCGGCCAACAGGCAGTACGCCGAGCTGGACTTCACCGAGTCGACGGACCGCATGCTCTTCGAGCGGCGCTTCGGCTGGGTGGACGTGACCGCCGACTGGATGCCGGCCGACGAGGCACCGCTCACCTTCGGCCACCGGCTGCTGCGCCGCGAGTCGCGCGACTTCCTGCACGACCTGCTGGCCGATCTCGGGGACATGCACGAGGGCCTGATGGACAACCCGATGATCTGGGATATCCAAGCCCGCTTCCCTCGCGTCTGAGCAACCGCCCCCGCCCGGCCGCGACCCGTCCGACCTGCTACGACGTGAGCCGACATCGCCCCACGTGAGATGAGATGAGCGAATCCTCGCGTCCCTGTCGGTTGTTTTCGGATTGGCAGGAGTACATGCGTGGGAGCCGGGCAGACGCACCTCTGCCGGGACGCCACCAGGAACCAACGCCAGGTTCACCCCCCACATGGCTGAGCCCCCGGAGCACATTGAAGGCCCCGACCCACCCCCCACGGTCGGGGTCTTCCGCTTCTCCGGCTCCCCCGTTCCGGCCGGACAGCCCTTAGGGCGCGTCCTCCACCCGTACGCCGATCTGCGCCGCGAACGCGGGCGCCAGATCGAGCAGTTGCGCCGTACTGATCACCGCCCCCGCCAGCCGGTCGATCCCGCGCGCGATGCCCAGCTCGGCGACGGTCCGCAGATCGACGTCCTTCATCCGTACGCCACTGAAGTCCGCTTCCTTCAGGACACAGTCACGGAACTCGACGCGATCCAGCTCCGCTCCCCCGAAGTCCGGTTCGGCGAGGACGCAGCCCTCGAACACCACGTCCTTCAGCTTCGCCTTCCGCAGATTCAGATAGTCGATCTTGCCGCCCCGGATCAGCACCCGCTCGAACACCGCGCCGTGCAGCTGCACCCCGCCCAGCCGCGCGTCCACCACCTCGACGTCGCGCAGCGACGCGCCGCCGAGATCCGTCCCCACCCCCCGGATGCCCTCAAGGACGCAGTCGATGAAGCGGGCCCGGCCCAGATCCGTCCGGTCGAGCCCGCACTCGCGCAGCGCGCAGTCGATGAACCGGGCCCCCGGGCCCTCCTGGTCGGCCAGATCAAGTCCGCCGAACTCCTGCCCGTCGTACTCCCCGTCGGGCTCCAGCTCCCCCTCGTACGGCACCAGCGGTGGCAGCCGCACCTCCGGCCGCCGCGCCGCCACACTCCTACGGGCCGTTCCCGAACTGCCCGACTTGCCTGTCGTTGTCCTGCGAACCATTCCCCCATCGTGACGCACACCACTGACAACGCCCCGAAATCCCGGCGCCCCCTGTCACAAACCGCTCCCCCGTTCAGTCAACTACTCGGAGACCTCCGCGCAGCGCGACCGTGAACGAGCGAAACGAGCGAAGGGGCAACAGCCATGGACCACATCACCGTCGTCGGCGGCGGCTTCGCCGGACTCACCGCGGCCATCTCGGCGGCCGAGTCGGGCGCCAGGGTGACCGTCTTCGAGGCCCACCACACCTTCGGCGGGCGGGCCCGTACCTCCGAAGGGCCGTACCGCGCCAACGAGGGTCCGCACGTCTTCTACCATCGCGGCCCGCACTGGGCCTGGCTCCGGCAGCGCGATCTTCTGGGCCCGATGGCGCGCGTACCGGCCGTCGAGGGCGCCCGTCTGCGCTTCCACCGCGACGGCGCCCTCCGTAAGACCCCGCCCTTCGGGCTGCTCAAGGCGAGCCGCAGCAGGGCCGAACGGGCGCCCGTGGACGTCGACTTCCACACCTGGGCCACCGAGCGGCACGGCCACGACGCGGCCGTCGCCGCCGCCCGTTACTCCGCCGTCGCCCTCTTCCACCACGACCCCGGCTCGCTCTCCGCCGCCTTCGTCCAGGAACGGCTCCGGCGCGCCGCCACCGTCCCGCCGGAGGCCCACACCGCGATCGGCGGCTGGAGCCAGGTCATCGAGCGAATGCTCGAGCGGGCCTGGAATCTGGGCGTACGGGTGGAGACCGTCGCCCGTGTCGACACCCTCCCCGAGGACGGGCCGGTGATCGTCGCGACGTCGCTCGCCGCGGCCCGGCCGCTGCTCGGTGACGACGGCCTGCGGTGGGAGAGCGGGCGCACCGCGCTGCTGGACCTCGCGCTGACCACGCGCAAGGGCGACCCGTTCGTCATCTGCGATCTCGACGCGCCGGGCTGGCTGGAGCGGTTCACCGCCGTGGACCCCACGCTCGCGCCGGCCGGTGAGCAGTTGCTCCAGGGCCAGTTCCCGGTCGCTCCCGGCGAGTCCGGGACCGTGGGCGTCGCGCGCGCGGAAGCCCTGCTCGACCTGGGCTTCCCCGACTGGCGTGCACGGGCGGTGTGGCGGCGCCAGTCGCTCGCCGTCGGGCGTACGGGAGCGGTCGACCCGCCCGGCACCACCTGGCGTGACCGGCCGCGCATCGACCGGGGCGACGGCGTCTATCTCGTCGGTGACCAGGTCGCGGCGCCGGGCGTCCTGTCCGAGGTGTCGTTCAACAGCGCCATCGAGGCCGCCTCGCTCGCACTGCGGCGAATCGACGCCGTACGGCTCCGGAACTCCGCTTGACCTCAAGTCCGCTTGAGGTCGGAGGCTGGCTTCCGTACCCGCCACCGGGACCCGACTCCGGGCACGTCGCACCGGGCGCGCCACACGCGAACGCCACGCAGGGGAGCGCGAGGCGGCCGACGCGAGGCAGCCGAACGCGCCGCACCGGAACGCCACGCACCCGGACACCACGAGGGAGCCAGCCATGCACGCCATCCGCCTCCACGCCTTCGGGCCCGCCGAGAATCTCGTCCACGAGCAGACCGACGACCCCGTCCCCGGCCCCGGCCAGGTCCGGATCGCCGTCGCCGCAGCCGGGGTCCACCTCCTCGACACCGCCCTGCGCGAGGGCATGACGGGGCCGTATCCCGCGCCCGTCGAACTGCCCACCATCCCCGGCCGCGAGGTCGCGGGCACGGTCGACGCGCTCGGCGATGGCACCGACCCGAGCTGGCTCGGCAAGCAGGTCGTCACCCATCTGGGCATGGCCCCCGGCGGTTACGCGGAACTCGCCGTCGCTGATGCCGCCAAGCTCCACGAGATCCCCGACAACCTCGACGCCGCCGAGGCCGTCGCCATGATCGGCACCGGCCGCACCACCATGGGCATCGTCCAGTTCACCACCCTCGGCCCCGCGGACGTCGCGATCGTCCCCGCCGCCGCGGGCGGCATCGGCACCCTCCTCGTCCAGTACGCGAAGAACCTCGGCGCCACGGTCGTCGGCCTCGCCGGCGGCCCCGCCAAGGTCGCGCGCGTCAGTGAGAACGGCGCCGACCTCGCCGTCGACTACACACTGCCCGACTGGCCCGAGACGGTCCGCGCCCACCTCGCGGGCCGCCCCGCCACCGTCGTCTTCGACTCCGTCGGCGGCGACACCGGCCGCGCCGCCGTCGACCTCCTCGGCAAGGGCGGAAAGCACATCGTCTTCGGCTGGTCCGGCGAGGGCCTGCACGACGGGGAGCCGCTGAGCTACCCGGAGGAGGAGCAGGCGGCGCGCGGCTTCACCTCCGAGGGCGTCCTCGGTCCCGTGATGATCCAGAAGGCGGGCGGCACCGTACGCGTATTGGAGGACCGCGCCCTGGCCGAGGCGGCGGCGGGCCGCCTCCGCCCCGCCGTACAGCGCTTCCCCCTCGCCGACGCGGCCCGCGCGCACCGCGCGATGGAGACGCGCGGCACGATGGGCAAGGTCGTCCTGGAGCCGCCGCTCAACCGCCCCGGCGTCTGAGGACACAGGAGTCGGACGGGAATCGGACCGCGATCAGGCCGACGAGGGACCCGGAGCCGCCAGCCGCCCGGCCAACCGGTCGAGCCCGCCCCTGATCAACTGCCCGTACCCGTCGTCGCCCAGCGTCCCCACCGCGTCGAGCCCGCGTGCCAGCTGCTCCCGGGCCAGCTCCGACTCGCCGAGCCGCCGGTACACATCGCCCAGGTTGAGGTGCAGCGACGGGTAGAACGCGGCCACGGGGCTCGCCACCCCCGCGCGCCGCGCCCGCTCGTCCGAGACCAGGTCCGCCGCCGCCAACGCCCGCAGGTCCCAGACCAGTTCCTCCCGCGGATCGTCCTGGACATCGGCCATGGAGTGGGCCAGCGCGCATATGTGGAACGGGTCGCCGTCCACGCCCAGCCGGTCCCAGACACCGGCGAACACCCGCCGGGCGGCGTCCCTTTCGCCGCACTGACCCAGCTCCATGCCACGACCTATCTCGGCCATCACCGGATCGGGCTGTCGGCTCGTCTCGGCCACGGTCTCGGACACTCGGTCCCCCCAGAAAGTCGGCGTCATCCGCACTCGTCACCGACCGTAGCGGCA
>NZ_JARJHW010000090.1:0-28082 GCF_040560175.1 Streptomyces panacea | reverse complement strand
GCGGCCGCCGCGTTGATGCGCCCGCCGCCACGGCGTTCCTCGATCATCTCGGTGGCGGACTGGGGCAGCCAGGCCGAAGCCGTACCGCTGTCGTCACTGCCCGAGGCGAACAGATGCGGGGCGAGCTGCGACTGGAGATCGGCGGGCGACGGGCGCTGGGTGGCGTCCATCTGCATGCACGACTCGATGAGCGGACGAAGCTCGTCCGCGAGCCCCTCCACATTCGGTCCCTCGCGCAGCAGCATGAAGACGGTCTCGACCGGATTGGCCCCGTGGAAGGGCGCGTGGCCGGTGGCGGCGAAGACGAGGGTGGAGCCGAGCGAGAAGACGTCGCTCGCGCCCGTGACGCTGCGGGAGTCGCGCGCCTGCTCGGGCGACATGTACGCCGGGGTGCCGACGGCCACGTTGGTCATGGTGAGCCGGGTGTTGGAGACGCCGGAGGCGATTCCGAAGTCGATGACGCGCGGCCCGTCCTCCACGACCAGCACGTTCGACGGCTTGAGGTCACGGTGGACCAGGCCCTCGCCGTGGATGGACTCCAGTGCCTCGGCGATACCGGCGGCCAGCCAGCGCACGCCCTGGACGGGCAGCGGGCCGCACCGGTTGACCATCTCCTCGAGAGAGGGCGCGGGCACATAGGCCGTGGCCAGCCAGGGCACGGCGGCCCGGGGGTCGGCGTCCACCACGGCGGCCGTGTAGAAGCCGCTGACCGCGCGGGCGGCCTCCACCTCGCGGGTGAAACGGACGCGGAACAGCTGGTCCTCGGCGAGCTCGGTGCGCACCGTCTTGATCGCCACGCGCCGGCCCGAGGCCGAGCGCGCGAGATAGACGAGCCCCATACCGCCCGCTCCGAGGCGTCCGAGCACCTCGAAGGGCCCGATACGTCTCGGATCGTGCTGCGTCAGCTGCTCCACTTGCCTGCCACCTCCCCGTACGGGCCACAAAGGTACGGCCCCCTGCCCCCTGATTCTTCCTGTCTGGCCCGATGGTTGCGAACCCGGGGGCGGATCGGGGTGTCTCACCCCGATTCGGACAGGAAATGAGCGAACGACCTCGTACGGGGTGAGTTTCCCGCCCGTAAGAGTCTTGACGCGTACGGACCAACGCGGGTTGCCCCGCGCGCGCAACACGGCCCACACACGTCCCTCGAACAACTACAGACGACATCAGACGGCCTCACGCGACCTCAGACGGTCTCACGCGGCCTCAGGCGGCCTCCGGCTCCGCGAGCACCGCGAAGACCGCGCCCTGGTTGTCCGCCAGGCTCGCGACCCGGCCGTACGGGGTGTCGGAGGCGGACTCCCGGACCCGGCCGCCCAGCCGTACGGCCTCGGCGACCGTCTCGTCGCAGTCGGCCACGGAGAAGTAAACGAGGAAATGCCCCGGCATCTCCTTGGGAAATGCGTCGGTGATGACACTTCGCCCGCCGACGGCGCTGTCACTCTCCGGCTCGGATCCCGCCGGGGACCACGTACGGAAGTCGACCGGTTCGCCAGGAAGGTCCTTGCCGACGAAGCCGAATACCGACTCGTAGAAGAGGTCGACGCTCTCCTTGTCCCTCGTATAGACCTCTGTCCAGCAGAAAGATCCGGGCTCGCTCTGCTTTTCGAAGCCGGAGTACGCCCCGGGCTGCCAGAGGCCGAAGACCGCGCCGCCGGGATCGACGCCCTGCGCCCTCGTGCCGTACGACCCCACGGCTGTCGGATCCATCACCATTCCGCCGCCGGCCTCCTTGATTCGCGCACTGAGCGCGGTGGCGTCCGATGTCGCGAAATAAACGCCCCAGGCGGTCGGCATACGCCCGTCCTGCTTCGCGGCGAGGGCGGCGACGCGCTTTCCGTCACTGAAAGCATTCGTGTAGTACCCGTATGCCGCGCCGCCGTCCGCACCGAATGTCCAGCCGAACAGGTCGCCGTAGAAACGCTTGCCCGCCTGGACGTCGGGAAGCGACACATCCACCCAACACGGCGTGCCTTCCGCGAATGCGGCCATGAGCCCGGATCCTTCCTCCGCGTGCGTACCGCCCGAGCGGCTCGCCTTCCGGCCACGCTAATGGCGCATTTCGCCCGGCGCAGGGCGGGGCAAATCGAACAATTGACTAATTGTCTCCTGGTGAGGGCCTGTGCGCGGTGAGTTATCCACCGAAGTTGTCCACAGGCTGTTGATAACACTATTCCTGGCCACCGGCTCCGGGCAGACCTCTTCCGACCCCTCTTCCCGCCCCCCTTCCGACCCCCCGCGATCACCGGGCGGTTCCCCATTTGCAGTCGGCCGAATCGCGCTCCGATCACCCCTCGGTAAGCTGACGGCATGACAGGACAAGTACGTACCGTCGACGGCCGCGTGGCCGGTCGGCGCGGCCAGGCGACGCGGCAGAAGCTGCTCGACTGCCTCAGCGAGATGCTCAGCACCTCGCCGTATCGGGACGTCAAAGTCATCGACGTTGCCCGGAAGGCAGGCACTTCACCCGCGACCTTCTATCAGTACTTCCCGGACGTCGAGGGCGCTGTCCTTGAGATCGCGGAGGAAATGGCCAAGGAGGGCGCCGGATTGACCGAACTGGTCTCCGGGCGCTCCTGGGCCGGTAAAGCGGGACGCCAGACGGCGGAAGAACTCGTAGAGGGATTCCTCGACTTCTGGCGCAAGAACGACGCGATCCTCAGGGTCATCGATCTCGGCGCGGCCGAGGGCGACAAGCGGTTCTACAAGATCCGCATGAAGATCCTGAGTTCGGTCACCAACTCCCTTACGGATTCCGTCAAGGAGCTCCAGTCCAAAGGCCGGGTCGACAAGGACGTCAACCCCGCCGCGATGGCCGGTTCGCTGGTCGTCATGCTCGCCGCGGTGGCCGGGCACCAGAAGGGCTTCCAGACCTGGGGCGTGAAGCAGGCCGAACTGAAGCCCAATCTGGCCCTGTTGGTCCACCTGGGCATCACGGGCAAGAAGCCGGCGAAGTAACGTGCCCTCCCCTCCGTCCTGTCACGCCGGCGGCGGATCAGCGAACTGATCCCCGCCGGCGCTCCCGTCTCACGGGCGCCTCACGGGCCGGACGGCAGTACGCGCTCGACCATGTCGCCGATCAGCCGCGCGGCCTCCTCCTCCGAGAAGACACCGGGCAGCGTGAGCCGCTCCACCACCAGCCAGTTGGCGGCCAGATAGAGCATCTTGACCGCGTCGGCGTCACCGGGCAGCCCGGACGCCAGATGCCCCGTGACGTTCGCCTCGATGTCCTCGCCGACGCGTGCGGTCAGTACGGCGCGCAGTTCGGGGCGCCGGGTGGCCTCCAGGCGCAGTTCGAGCAGCGCGAGGAACCCGGTCCGGAACGCGGTGACGCGCTCCACCACCTGCCGGACCAACTCCGCCGTCCGTTCCCGGGTGTTGGGCCCGGCGAACAGACCGGCGGCGGTGGCCTCGTCCGGGATGAGCCGCTCGTAGATCCGGTGCCCCACCTGGTTGAGCAACTCGTCACGGCTGGTGAAGTAGTTGGACGCCGTACCTTTGGGTACGTCCGCGTCGATGTCGACGGCCCGGAAGGTCAGCCCTCGGGCGCCGTCACGGGCGAGCACTTCGATGGCGGCATCGACGAGCGCGGAGCGGCGGGCCAGGTTCTGTCGCATGGGGGCGGTCACACCTTTCCTGTTGGAACCACTTCGCATGTAGTACTACATCCTAAGTGGTGCGGTGTCTTCGGACGCGAACCCGGTTCGGTCCGGGACCCGCGCGATTGAATGGGCCCCATGAATGACGACGAGCCCGACGAGCAGGAGACCTTCCGCGCGGCCCTGCGCACTCTGCGGACCTGGGACTCCGGGCTGGCCGGCTTCGATACGGGCGATGTGCCCGACGCGCCGCTGACGCTGTTCCGGCGGTGGTTCGTCGAGGCCGCCGCCGCCGGGCAGACCGAGCCGCACGCCATGACGCTCGCGACCGTCGACGGCGACGGGCGGCCGGACGTACGCACTCTGCTGCTGCACGACGCCGACAAGCACGGCTGGCACTTCGCCTCGCACGCGACCAGCGCGAAGGGCCGCCAGCTGGCCGCCCGGCCGTGGGCGGCGCTCGGCTTCTACTGGCCCGCGCAGGGGCGGCAGATCCGGGTGCGGGGCGCGGTGAGCGCCGCCGGGGCCGAGGAGAGCCGGGCCGATCTGGCCGTACGGTCCACCGGCGCGCTCGCCGCCGCCCTCACCGGGCGGCAGAGTGAAGTGCTCGGCTCGGCCGAGGAGTTGGCGCGCGCCTCGCAGGCCGCGTGGGAGCGGGCCCTGGCCGAGCCGGACGCGCCCGCGCCGACCTGGACGCGGTACGTGCTCGACGCCGACGAGGTCGAGTTCTTCCAGGGCGACGCCCGGCGACGCCACGTCCGGCTGCGCTACCGCCGCGCGGCCCCCGCCCCGGCCGCGTCCCCGTCCGGCGGCGGCTGGTCGCGGGAGTTGCTCTGGCCGTAGGGGGGGCGCCCTGCCGATCTCGCCGGGCCCGGCCGGCCCGTACCCCCGCCGCCCCCACCGCCGCGACCGCCGCGACCGCCAGAAGCGTTCAGACGGTCCCGAAGCGGTCGCGGGACGACTCGATGTGGCCGATGTGCTGGTGGGTCCAGTCGCACATCCGGTGGACCGTCTCCCGCAGGGCCAGGCCCGGTTCGGTGAGGGTGTACTCGACCTTCGGCGGCACGGTGGGGTGGACCTTCCGCTCCGCCAGGCCGTTGCGTTCCAGCATGCGGAGGTTCTGGGTGAGCATCTTGTGGCTGATGCCCTCGACCTCGTTCCGCACCTCGCCGAAGCGCAGGGTGCGCTCCCCCAGCGCGTCGATGATCAACAGCGCCCATTTGTTCGCGACGTCCGAGAAGATCTCCCGCGCCAGCGAGTCGGCGCGCGTGAGGTCCGCGTTCTCGGGTGAGCCGCTGAGCTGCTTGGTCACCATAAGGTTCCCCAGTCACTGAAAAGTGCGTTCTTCCATGTCAGCACAGACTCTCCTACGGTTCCTTAGTAACCACAAGAGACCGACAGAGAGCAGGCAGCAGCATGGCCATCACCCTGGTGAACCCCACCGGACTGCCGGAGATCGACGTCTACCACCAGGTGTCGGTCGCGACCGGGTCGAAGCTGGTCTTCATCGCCGGGCAGGTCGCCTGGGGCGCCGACGGGGCCACGGTCGGCGAAGGGGACCTCGCCGCACAGGTCGAGCGGTGCTACCTCAACATCGGCACCGCCCTCGCCGGGGTCGGCGCCTCCTTCGACGACGTGGCGAAACTGACCGTCTACGTCGTGGACTGGACCCCCGACAAGATGCCCCGGTTCCTGGACGGTGTCGCTCGGGCATCCGCGAAGCTCGGCGTCACCCCCGTACCGCCGGGCACGCTCATCGGCGTCGCGGCGCTGGACGTGCCCGAGCATCTGGTCGAGGTCGAGGCCACCGCGGTCATCGACTGAGCGGGCGCGCTCAGCGCCCAGGAGCACCGCCGGCGCTCCGGGGCACCGCGCCCTCGCGGGTCGACAGGCTCCCGTTCACGGGCCGTTCGAGCCGGTCGGCCGAACACCGGCAAGTACGAGCTCCTCGCCGTACGACTCGCGCGGTCCGCTCGCGCCGATGGCGCGTGGCACCGCGGCCGTTGTGAGTTCCGTCGTCCTGGGAGCAGCGTGCCGCCCGTCGGATTCACGCCGCTTTCACCATTGTTTCAGCCGCCGCGCGCAGAACTTACCCGGACGTAACCGATTCGCAATCCATTCCCATCTTGACCGAGACCCAACAAGTGCCCGCTCGATTACGCTCAGCTGTCATGCCCAGCGACATCGACCTCACCAACGACCGCCCCGTGTACGTCATCGGCGGTGGCCCAGGCGGTCTCGCCGTCGCCGCCGTGCTGCGCGCGCAGGGCGTGCGAGCCGTCGTACTGGAGAAGTCGGAGGCCGTCGGGGCTTCCTGGCGCGGCCACTACGAGCGGCTCCATCTGCACACCACCCGCAAGCTGTCCGCGCTGCCGGGCCTCCCGATGCCGCGGTCCTTCGGCCGCTGGGTCTCGCGTGCGCACATGGTCCGGTATCTGGAGAAGTACGCGGAGTTCCACGGTCTGGAGATCGTCACCCGCGTCGAGGTCACGGGCATCGAGCGTTCGGCGGACGGCGAGAGCTGGCTGCTGCACGCCACCGGCGGACGGGAGTTGACCGGAAGCGCCGTGGTCGTGGCCACCGGCTACAACCACACGCCCCGGCTGCCGTCCTGGCCGGGCGCGGAGTCGTACGACGGTGAACTGCTGCACGCGGGTGCCTACCGCGACCCCCGTCCGTACGAGGGCAAGGACGTCCTGGTCGTCGGCGCCGGCAACACGGGCGCCGAGATCGCGGTCGACCTGGTGGAAGGCGGCGCGGCGCGGGTACGCCTCGCGATCCGTACCGTCCCGCACATCGTGCGCCGCTCCACCGCGGGCTGGCCGGCGCAGCGCACCGGCATTCTGGTGCGGCGGCTGCCGACACGGCTGGTCGACCGGGCCGGCGAGATCATGTGCAGGATCGCGGTGCCCGATCTCACCGCCCAGGGGCTGCCGCGCCCCGACACCGGGCTGTACTCGCGGGTGCGCGAGGGCGCGATCCCGGTGCAGGACGTGGGGTTGATCGCGGCGGTGCGCAAGGGCAAGGTCGAACCGGTGGCGGCGGTCGAGTCGTTCGAGGACAACAAGGTGGTGCTGGCGGACGGTTCGCGGATCTCGCCCGACGTGGTGATCGCCGCGACCGGCTACAGCCGGGCCCTGGAGGGCCTGGTGGGCCATCTCGGCGTGCTGGACGAGCGGGGGCGCCCGGTGGTGCGCGGCGCGCGGACGTCCGAACGGGCGCCGGGGCTGTACTTCACGGGCTTCACGAATCCGATCAGCGGGATGCTGCGCGAGCTGGCGATGGACGCGGAGCGGATCGCGAAGGCGCTCAAGCGGTAGACCGTCGAGCCGTAAGGCTCAGGCCGTAAAGCTCAAGCCGTAGGACTCATATCGCGGGCGCCCGAGTCCCGGGCGTTCACGCCACGTCGACCTGCTTCGTCGTGTCGGCCTTCGTACGGCTCCTGATCAGCAGAGCCATCAGCGCCGCCGCCGCGCACAGCGCGCCCGAGGCGTACCAGACCATGTTGTACGAGCCGGTGAAGTCCCGCACCAGGCCGCCCGCGAACGCGACGACCCCGGCGCCGACCTGGTGCGAGGCGAGTACCCAGCCGAAGACGATGGCGCTGTCGGCGCCGTAGTACTCGCGACACAGCGCGATCGTCGGCGGGACGGTCGCGACCCAGTCCAGGCCGTAGAAGACGATGAAGAACAGCATCGGCGGCCGGACGTCCGGGCCGAGAAGCATCGGCAGGAAGAGCAGCGAGACGCCGCGCAGCGCGTAGTAGACGGCGAGGAGCCGGCGCGCGTCGAAGCGGTCGGTGAGCCAGCCCGAGGCGATCGTGCCGATGATGTCGAAGACACCGATCACGGCGAGGAGCGAGGCGGCGGCCGTGATCTGCATGCCGTGGTCGTGAGCAGCGGGGATGAAGTGGGTCTTGATCAGGCCGTTCGTGGAGGCGCCGCAGATCGCGAACGTCCCGGCGAGCAGCCAGAAGGGCCCGGTGCGAGCGGCCTCGAACAGGACACCGACGGCCCGCCGCGCGGCGCCGGTGACGGGCGGCGGCTTGGGCTTGAACTCCTCGGAGCCGTACGCGGGCAGCCCCACGTCCGCCGGGTGGTCGCGCAGCAGCAGCCAGACGAACGGGACGACGACGAGCGCGGACATCGCGACGGTGATGGAGGCGGGGCGCCAGCCGTGGTTCGCCACGAGCCAGGAGAGCAGCGGCAGGAACACCAACTGCCCCGAGGCGCCCGCCGCGGTGAGGATGCCGGTGACGAGTCCGCGCCGGGCGACGAACCAGCGGTCGGTGACGGTGGCGGCGAAGGCCAGGGCCATCGAGCCGGTGCCGAGACCGACGAGGACACCCCAGTAGAGGACCATCTGCCAGGCCGCGGTCATGACGACGGTGAGCGCGGAACCGACGGCGATCACGGTCAGCGCGACGGCGACGACCCGGCGTATCCCGAACCGGTCCATCAGCGCGGCGGCGAACGGCGCGGTGAGCCCGTACAGCGCGAGATTGACCGAGACGGCGAAGCCGATCTCGCCGCGTGACCAGCCGAACTCCGAGTTGAGCGGATCGATGAGCAGTCCGGGCAGCGAGGCGAAGGCGGCGGCGCCGATGATCGTCACGAAGGTGACGGCGGCGACGAACCAGGCCCGGTGGATACGGGGGCGGCCGCGTGGCGCGGGGGTCTTCGCGGGAGTACCGGCGGGGGTCTCGGCTGTCTGTGTCACGTCAAGAAGCATCGGGGACCGGGGCACCGCGTACGAGTGGCCCGAGGGACAGCGGTCACTAGGATCGGGCCAATCGGTCGAGCGCGGTCTCGGCCCGGCCTCACTACTGTGATCCCGGCGGCCCCGCTGCCCGATCCCGACAGCCGGCAGTTCGACAGTTCTGCCGACGGGTCGCCAGGTCCGATCCAGCCGTGGCACCAGCTCTGCCCGGGAGAAACCACCATGGTCTTCGTGCCCTTCATCTATCTCGCCGTGGCGGTGGCGTGGGGCTCCCTGCCGTTCTTCGCGATGCGGCGGACACGCTTCGTCACGGCCTTACTTCTCGGCCACATAGCAGCGGTCGCCGTCGGCGGTCTCTACTCCGTAGCGTTCATATCCGCCGATATCACAGCGTTAGTACTATTTTGCGGTGCGCCTGGCACCGTGCTGTCTGTGCTTTTCGTTTTCCTCAGGGTCGCTTTCCCCGACAAGGAGGACGGGCCGCGCTGAGGCGCCCGACACCCGGCGCAACTCGCGAATCGGCCGCGCCGCGAACAGCGCCCCGCACACCAGCACGTTCACCACCGCCCCGCCCACCAGCACCTCGCGCATCCCGACCGCCTCCACCACCGGACCCGCCAGCGCGCGGCCGACGGCGAGCATGATCAGGGAGCCCGCCACGTCGTACGCGTGCAGCCGGTTCAGCGCCTCGGGCGGGATCATCGTCTGGACCGTCGTGGACCACATGACCAGCCAGAACGCCAGACTCACCCCGCCCACGAAGAATCCGGCGGCGAGCAGCGGGAGCGGGACGTCGTACGCGAGCACGAGCAGGTTCGCGACGACACCGAACAGCGCGACCGTCCCCGCGAACAGCGGTCTGACCGGGCGCACCCGCAGCGCGAGCAGCCCGCCCGCCACGTTCCCGGCCCCCTGGACGGTCATCATCAGACCGAACATCGCGGAGCTGTGCCGGTCGGTGACCACCACCGCCTCCAGCGGGACGATCGGGCCGAGCACGGTGACGCCGTACACCGACCAGACCGCGATCACGCCCCACAGCCAGGACCGCGCCCGGAACTCGCGCCAGCCGCCGACCAGTTCGGTGAGCATCGAGTCGCCGCGCACCGGCCTCATGGTCGGCATCCGGACCAGGAACAGACAGATCCCGCTGATGCCGAACGTCGCCGCGTTGACCGCGAAGATCGTGCCCGGCCCGCCGAATCCGGCCAGCGCGCCCGCCGCCGCCGGACCCGCCATCGTCGCCAGGGACTCCGCGACCCGCAGCACGGCGTTGCCGCGCTGTACGTCGGGCGAGAGCACGGGCAGCATGCTGGCCACTCCGGGCTGGAAGAGCGCGGCGCCGAGCCCGTTGAGGGCGCTCAGCGCGTACACGAGCCAGAGCGGCGGCGCTCCCCCGGCGAAGACGACCGCGAGGCCCACCGTGCCGAACAGCCGCATCACATCGGCGAGGACCATCATCCGGCGCGGGGTGAACCGGTCGGCGAGCACACCGCCGAAGAGCACGAACCCGGCGAAGCAGATCATCCACGCGCCGAGCGCGAAGCTGACGGACGAGGCGCCGTGTCCCGCGTCGAGCAGCCCGGCGGCGAGCGCGACGGGCACCATGCCGTCACCGAAGCGCGCGACGGTCCTGGCGAGGAAGAAGAGGCGGAAGTTACGGTTCCAGAGAGGGGTCCCGGCCGGGGCGGGAATGTCGGGGTCCGTCGAACGCTTGGCAGTCACAGAGTCGACAGATATCAAGGACTGGTCTGGACCACCAGGGGTTTCCGTATGACGGACACCGCGGATCCACGACTCGGGAGGGCGGGACGATGCCGGGGATGCCGGGGACAGCAGGGACGACGCCGGTGAGCAGCGCCGGACAGCCGCCGCGCCACCGCGTCGTGGTGCTCGCGCTCGACGGGGTCCTCCCGTTCGAACTGGGCATCCCCCAGCGGATCTTCGGCCGAGCCAGGAGCCCCGAGGGCGCCCCGCTGTACGACGTGATCACCTGCTCGATCCGCCCGCCGGGCCCGGTCCGCACGGACGCGGACTTCGACATCCTCGTGGAGAACGGCCCCGAGGCCCTCGCCACCGCCGACACCGTACTGATCCCCGCCTCGTACGAACTCGGCCCGGTCTACGAGGAGGGCAGGCTCACCGACGAACTGGCCGCCGCCCTCGGCCGGCTCCGCCCCGGCGTCCGCCTGGTCTCCATCTGCACCGGCGGCTATGTGCTCGCCGCCGCCGGATTCCTCGACGGCCGGCCCGCCTCCACCCACTGGTCGTCGGCCGCGCACTTCCAGCGGACCTTCCCCCGGATCAAGGTCGACGCGGACGTGCTCTTCATCGACGACGGCGACGTCCTGACCTCGGCCGGGGTCGCCGCCGGGATCGATCTCTGTCTGCACATCGTGCGCCGCGACCACGGCACGGCGATCGCCAACGACGTCGCGCGTCGTACGGTCGTCCCGCCGCACCGGGACGGCGGCCAGGCCCAGTACATCCAACGTCCGGTCCCCGATGCCCAGTTGGCGACCACCACCACGGCCAGGGCCTGGGCGCTCGCCCGGCTCCACGAGCCGATCCAGCTTCGGGACATGGCGGAACAGGAGTCGATGTCCGTACGGACGTTCACGCGCCGCTTCCGCGAGGAGGCGGGGATCAGCCCCGGTCAGTGGCTCGTCCAGCAGCGGGTCGAGCGGGCGCGCCATCTGCTGGAGGCGACGGATCTCTCCGTCGACCAGATCGCGCGGAACTCCGGGTTCGGTACGGCGCAGTCCATGCGCCAGCATCTCCAGGCGGCGCTCGGTGTCTCGCCGACGGTCTACCGGCGGACGTTCCGCGCGGTCCCGGGGCAGCGGGCTCCCCGGACCGGGTCACCCACGAACACAGCGACAGCGGCGGCGACGGCGTTCAGGACTGCGTGACGGAGTTGGACTGCGTGATGACGCTCAGGACTGCGTGACGGAGTTGGACTGTGTGACGGCCTTCGACGACCCGTCCGCCACGGCCCCGGCCGCTGCCCCGGCGGAACCCGCCGCCCCCGACAGGTCGACCGTGTACCGCCCGAGCCCGCCGTACCGCACCGGCGCCGGTGTCGACGGCACGTACTCCGCGCCCTCGCCGGGCTCGCTCCGGTCCACCTCGCACCAGATCCGCTTGCCCGAGCCCTCCGGCTGCCAGCCCCACCGGTCGGCGAGCCCGTCGACCAGCTCCAGGCCCCGCCCGTTGGTGTCCTCGCCCTGCGCGTGGCGCGGACAGGGCGGTCGCGCGCTGGTGTCGGCGACCTCGACCCGTACGGTCCCGGCCTCGGCGGCCCCCGAACCGAACAGCATCCGCAGCACGGCCGGACAGCCGGTGTGCACCACGGCGTTGGTGACGAGCTCCGAGATCAGCAGGATCAGCGTCTCCGCCAGCGGCTCGTCGTCGTTCATACCGGAGCCGATGAGCCGCGACCGCGCCCATCGCCGGGCCCGCCCGACCTCCGCCGGATCAGCCCCGACCTCCAACTGCATCTGAAGAACCTGCACCGCTCACACCATCCGAACCGGCGGGCACATCGCCTCGCGCCTCGACAAGGTCCACGACAAGGTCACAGAACGTGATTCCCTTACGGGACAGCATGGTTGACGTACAGTCACCGCAACAAGCGCTTCGGGCATATTCCAACGCGAAGGAGTACGCGTGAGGCATACTGTGCGACGCGCTCTGCGGGGAGTCGAACAAGGACGCCTCCGGCGCCTTCGAACAGTGCTGTTGGCAGGCATTCCCCGGTCCGGCGTCGCCGTACTGGCCACACCGGATCCGCCACACCTCACTACCACTCGCACCCGACGGAGCGTACCGGAGCCCGCCGCCGACTCCGGCCCGTGACGGGTGGCCCGAAGGACACAACCCGGTATCGACATGTGTGAAGGGCCGTCGCGTCACGCACGGTCACGCTCTCCGGACGGCTCCGGACGGCTCCGGACGGCTCCGGCACGGCCCCGGCCACGACCCCGGTAGGGCCTCGGCACCGCTCCGGGTTTACGGCTCCGGCGTCACGTAGTACGCGGCGAACGCCGTCAGGATCTCCTCCTCGGTGATCCGGCCGTCACCGTCCCCGTCCAGCCCCCGGGCGGCCTGCGCCGCCACGGCCTGCTCCGTGCCCAGCACGAGCAGTACCCGCTCGGCCGCCGCCGGCGTCACACCGCCGCCGTCCTCGTCCGCGATGGCGATCACCGCGTGCAGGAAGGGGCGGGCGATCTCGGCGAAGCGCTTGGGGCTGTCGCGCAGCCTCTTCGCGGCGCCGGTGATGAATTCCTGGCGGGAGACCCGCTGGTCACCGTCGACGTCCGCGATGCCCGCCATGCCCTGCCAGAAAGCCTCGGCCCCGCTGTAGAGGGCCTGCCCCTTGTCGGATCGTGCGGTGACGCCGAACTCCGCGAGCAGTGCCGCTGCCGCTCCGCTGAAGTCCTCGCGGTCGATGTAGCCGTTGCCGTCCTGGTCGAAGGCGGCGAATCGGGAGGCGATCTTGCCCTCGTACTCTGCGCTGTCCATGACTGGGAGCGTACGACGCCGGGGGCCCGCCATGTGAAGGCTTCAGGTCTGTCCGGTGGAGACGACCCGACACGACCGGCACGGCCCGGCACGACGCCACGGGACCGGCACGACCGCACGCCACTCAGGCCGAGAGGGGCTGTGCCTCCTCGTCGACGGCTTCGGAGACGTCCGAGTAGACCTCGAACAGGCGACGCACGCCGAGGGCCGCGAGGACGCGGTTGACGTGTGAGCCCTCCTCCGCGCCGTGGGCGGGCAGGATGAGATGGAGCCGGCCCTGGCAGGAGCGCATCAACTTGCGGGAGGCGATCAGCACGCCGACGCCGCTGGAGTCGCAGAAGAACACGTCCGAGAGGTCCAGCACCAGCTCACGGCGGCCGGCGGCGACCGCGTCGTGGACGTGCTGGCGGACCACGGGAGACGTCACGAGATCCAGTTCCCCGGTGATGCGCAGCACGGTCCACAGACCGTGCTCGTCCTTTTCCACCTTGAGCGTCACGCCTGGACCTTCCCTCGTACCGATCCGGAGACCCGTGAGCGGAGTTCCGGATTCCGGACCTTCACCGGAGATCGTCCCTCTTCCTCGGCGGCTGCCCTCCTCGTTGCTCATGAAACACAACGGCCGTGAACCGGGGAAATTCCTTATCAGCTCGGGCGCCTTCAGGGGGCGCACTTGACGCAAAGGGGCGCACTTCGTTGACACTGGCCAGTACATTCGAAGCGGCGGGGTCAGGTCACGGAGCACGGTGGCAGGGTCGGGTCACGGAGCAGTCACTGGGCTGGGGGTCACATGGCAAAGGACACACCGCCCCGCTGGGACCGCAGGATGCAGCAGCGGCTCGCGCGGGGCGAGGCCGCCGCGCTCGGCGAGCTGTACGACCGCTTCGCCTCGCTCGTGCACAGCCTCGCGCACCGTGTGCTCGACGACAGCGAGGCCGCCGACCGGATCACCCGCGAGGTCTTCGGCTACGTGTGGGAGAACCCGGACGTCTTCGATCCCAAGCAGGGCTCGATGCGGTCCTGGATCGCCAAGCTCGCCCGTGTCCACGCCGTGAACCGGCTGCGGCAGCTGGAGACGGCCGCCCACCGGGCCAGCGGCGAGGGCAGCGCGGAGGAGCTGGAGCAGAAGATCCGCGAGGCGTCCGCCGCCGCACGCGCCGACTACATCGTCACCTCCATGCCCGCTCCCCTGCGCGCCGCGCTGGACCTGGCGTACTTCCAGCGCCGCGACTACCGGCAGACCGCCGCCGACCTCGGGGTCACCGAGGACGAGGCGCGGCGCCGGCTGCGGCTCGGCCTGCAACTGCTCTCGACGGCGAACACCCGGCCCCTGGAGGGCTCCTCGCCGCCCGGGAACGGACGGTCGCTGTGACCGGGCCGTTCGACGGCGGCCGGAACGGTGGCCGTCGCGATCCGGACGAGCCCGACGGGGTGCGCGGCGTGCCGCGCATACCCGGCCAGCGCGCCGCCCCGGACGACCTTGAGCCGCCCGCGGCGGATGTACTGCGCCGGGCCCTCGAAGGTGCCGCGCGCGCCGCGCAGGCGGCGGGGGAGAGCCGCGAACGGAAAGTGCCGGATGAGCCGGAAGAACCAGAAGACGCAGATGGGCCGGAAGAGGCCGCCGAGGAAGCGGGCCGGGGGGCGGGCGCCGTCACCGACGGCGCCCCGGACGCGGACCTCGCCGCGCCGCGCGAGCCGGCCCACCCGCCTGATCCGGGCGAGGAACGGCACATGACGCCGCCCGCCCCGGGGCCCGCCGAGCCGCCGCCCTCGCACTCCGTACTGAAGTCCCTGCTCGGTGCCTGGGCGCTGGCCGCCTGCTCGCCCGAGGAGACGACCCACGTCGAGAACCACCTCACCGAGTGCGCGCCGTGCGCCGACGAGGCCCTCAAACTGCGCGACGCCGTCGGCCTGTTGCAGGCCGACCGCAATCTGGATCTCCCACCGCTGCTCCGTTCCCGGGTGCTGGAGAACTGCCTCGACCGCCGGGCCGCCCGTATCCCGGTGCCTGCGTGGGCCACCCCGTACGACGCCGAGACCGCCCGGCTCGACGCGCTGCTGCGCGACTTCGGCGACGCGGAGTGGCACGCGCCGCTCCAGCTCAAGTGGTTCGAGAAGGAGGAGCCCACCGCGCGCAGGGCGACGGTCGCCGCGGTCATCGGGCATCTCATGACCGTGGACGGACTGGTGGCGTCGGCGCTGGGGCTCGACGATCCGCTGGGCACGTCGGCGCCGCAGTCGCCGACCGACCGGACCGAGGCGTTCTGGCGTACGGCGCAGCCGCCGCCCACCCGCACGATCCACGAGCCGTGGCGCGACCAGAGCCACACACTGATCAGGACGGTGTCCTTCGCGGGGCGCGGGGCGGCCGAACTCTCCGTCTCGTACGGCGAGTTCGCCCTGCCGTTGCGCGACGCGCTGATCGACCGGGCCTTCGAGTGCTGGATCCACGGCTGGGACATCGCGGAGGCGGTGGACTACCCGTATCCGCCGCCGAGCGGTCCGCATCTGCGCGTGATGATCGACCTCGCCGCGCAGTTGATCCCGTCCGCCCTGGCGGCCCGCCGCCGCGCGGGGCTGGCATCGCCCGCGCGTCATCTGGTCGTGCCCGGTTCGCCGGGCCGGTCGCTGCATCTGGAGGTCGAGGGCGCGGGCGGCGGCGACTGGTACATCGCGCTGGACTCGCCGGCCGCCGTCGGGACGGCCGAGCGCGCGGTGGCCCAAGTGGCTCTGGACGACGTCGAGTTCTGCCAGCTGGTGGCGGGGCACATCTCACCGGAGGAGGCGGCGGCCGGTCAGGACGGCGACCGCGACGCGATCCGGGACGTGCTGTTCGCGGCGGCTTCGCTGAGCCGGCTGTAGCAGAGCCGACGGCGGCGGGCGTGCCCCCGAGCGCCGCGGTGCGAGCCGGACACCCACGCCGCCTCGGACCGCGCGCCGACGCCGACTGACGTTCCCGGAGCCGGCGCACGGGCTTCGTCCGGCGGCTATCCGAAGATCACCGTGCGTCGGCCGTTCAGCAGGATGCGGTGCTCGGCGTGCCACTTCACCGCGCGCGCCAGCGCCTGGCACTCCACGTCGCGGCCGATCGCCACCAGTTGCTCCGGGGTGACCTCGTGGCCGACGCGCTCGACCTCCTGCTCGATGATCGGGCCCTCGTCGAGCGCGGCCGTCACATAGTGCGCGGTCGCGCCGATCAGCTTCACGCCCCTGGCGTGCGCCTGGTGGTAGGGCTTCGCGCCCTTGAAACTCGGCAGGAAGGAGTGGTGGATGTTTATGATCCGGCCGTTCAGCTGCTTGCACAGGTCATCGGAGATGACCTGCATGTAGCGGGCCAGCACGACCAGTTCGACGTCCTCGGCGCGTACCAGCTCCAGCAGCTCGGCCTCGGCCGCGTCCTTGGTGTCCTTGGTGACGGGGATGTGGTGGAAGGGGATGTCGTACGAGGCGACCAGCTCGGCGAAGTCCGTGTGGTTGGAGACGACGGCGGCGATGTCCACGGGGAGCGCGCCCGTCCGCGACCGGAAGAGCAGGTCGTTCAGGCAGTGGCCGAACTTGCTGACCATCAGGATGACCCGCATCCGGTCACCGGCCTGATGGAGCTGCCAGTCCATCCGGAAGGAGTCCCCCACGGCGGCGAAGCTCGCGCGCAGCTTCTCCGCGGTCAAGGGCTCCTCGGTCGAGAAGTGGACCCGCATGAAGAAGAGACCGGTGTCACGGTCGCCGAACTGCTGGCTGTCCTCGATGTTGCACCCGGTCATGAAGAGAAAGCTGGACACGGCGTGCACGATGCCCTGTTTGTCCGGGCAGGACAGCGTCAGGACGTACTGGTCGGACAGGGCGGGCCGGTCGGCCTCGGTGGCGGGCTGCTGCGGGGCACTCATGACCCCAGAGGATCCCACACGGGGCTCCGAGGAGCACGGCGTACGGTCGGACGGACCGCGCACGGCGGCCAAGCCACGCCGACCGCGTCAGGTCGGCCGGGTCAGGTCGGCCAAGTCACGCCGACCGCGTCAGGATCCGCAGCACATCCAGCGAGCGCGGCACCGTGTCCGGGTCCTCGCCGTCGTTGACGGCCAGCCTGACGTGCGCCTCGCGCGCCGCCCGTACGGCCTCCGGCCAGCCGTGATGCTCCAGATACACCGAGATCGGGGCGTCCGGCCCCACCTGGTGCATGATCCGCAGCACCCGCAGGACGGCGACGTCGACGAGCGCGGCCTCGCCGGAGTCGCGGAAGATCGTCCCGACGTATTTCTCGGCCGACCAGTTGTCCAGCCAGGTGTCCTCGACCAGCCGGTACACGGCGTCGGTGACATCGCCGTACCCCTCGCGGCCGGCCAGCCAGTACTCGTGGTGGAAGACGGGATCGGAAAGCATGTGCAGCGCCGAGCGCACATTGCTGCGCCAGCGCCACCAGGGAATGTCATTGAGCGGCATGTCGCCCATGGTGGAGGAGCGACGGCCGCGACGGGAAGAGTTATCCGAACCTTGCTGCACAGCAGTCGATCGTACGGTCCTCCGTGAGGCGATCACCTGGCCCCCCGTAATTCACCTCGCGGTCACGTCTGGTTGGACAACCTCCACCTGGCAGTTACCTCCGGGCCGGAAGTGTGCGGATACATGACCGGTAGGCAGCAGCGCTCCTCCTCCCTCCGCCCCTTCCGTCCGATCCGGGCGGTCCGCGTCCTGTGCACGGTGGCGGCCGGGGCGTCGCTGGCCACCGGGTGTGGCGTGCTCCCTGGTGATCCGGGGGGCTCCAGGGAGCCCGTCACCGTCATGACGTGGGCGCCCGAGGGCACCGCCGCGACGAACATGCCGGGGATGCCGGCCATGGCCAAGGCGTTCGCCCGGTGGGTCAACGCGGCGGGCGGTATCGACGGCCACGAGCTGCGTGTGCTGACCTGCAACGAGCGCAACACCTCATCGGGCGCGGCCGACTGTGCGCGCCTGGCCGCCGAGAAGGACGTCACGGCCGTCGTCGGCTCGTACAGCCAGCACGGCAACGCCTTCATGGCGCCGCTGGAGGCGGCCGGGATCCCGTATCTCGGGGGCTACGGCGTCGCCGAGCGGGAGTTCTCCAGCTTCGTCTCGTACCCGGTCAACGGCGGCCAGGCGTCGCTCCTGGCCGGCAACGGCATGCAGCTGGGCGGGGAGTGCGGCCGGGTCTCCATCGTGCGGCCCGACACGATCACCGGTGACGCGATGCCGGAACTGCTCAACTCCGGCCTCAACAAAGGCAAGGACAAGCGCGAGAGCGACAGCGGGAAGGCGACGGACATCCGTGCGGCCGAGGACGCCACCGACTACACCGACCCGGCGGAGAAGGCCCGCGAGCACGCGGCCACCGACGGCAACGGCTGTGTCACGGCGGTGCTCGGCGACCGTACGGAGACGTTCTTCGACTCCTACCGGCGGCTCCCCGACGACGGCGGGAACGTCCGCATCTCCTCGGTGCTCGGCAGCGTCGGCCAGCCCCTGGTGGACCGGACGGGCGGGTCGAAGGGCGTCTTCGAGGGCGCGTACGTCACGGGCTGGTACCCGCAGGCGAAGGACCCGGCGTGGCGGCCGATGCGTGACGTGATCCGGAAGCACGCGTTCGGCGACGACAGCATCGACCCGGCGGACCCCGGCGTGCAGACGACCTGGATCGCGTACACCGCGCTCAAGTCGGTCATCGAGTCGATCGGCAGGGACACGATCTCCTCGGGCACGTTCGCGCACGCGCTGGACACGGGCGCGAAGGTCGAGACGGGCGGCCTCACACCCACACTGCGCTGGCGCTACGAGGACATGCTCGGCTCCCCCGGCTACCCGCGCATCGTGAACAGCGAGGTGACGTTCCAGGTGGTGCGCGACGGCGAGCTGGTATCGCTGAAGGACGGCTTCGTGGACGTCCGCGGCACCTTGAGCGACGCGGGCCGCAGCGCGTAGGTCCATCTCCCGGAGTGGGGGACCTCCCCCTCGGCGGCGGTGGTTCCCTCGCGCCGGCCGGTGTCACCGACACCGTCATCGAGGAGGGCCGGGCCCGTCCTCGATGACGGCAGGGTGGGCGGTACCGCTTACCGTCGGCCGGTGGTTCGGCGGGCCGGTCTCACTTCAGGTGGCGGTCGAAGAAGCGGTTTCCGTCGTGCACCTCGAACCACGGGGTACCGGTGTGCCCGCCCGGATTGGCGTGCAGCGTCTTCTCCTTGGCGCCGAAGGCGTCGAACAGGTCCAGGGCCCGCTGCCGGGGGTTCCCTTCGTCGTCCCACTGCAACAGCATCAGCAGCGGGATGGTGACCTGCCGGGCCTCCTCGCGCTGGGCGCGGGGTACGTAACCCCCGGCGAAGAGACCGGCGGCCGCGATGCGCGGCTCGGCCACCGCCAGCCGAACGCCGAGGGCCATCCACCCCGAGTACCCGATCGGGCCGCCGATCTCGGGCAGCGCGAGGAGGGCGTCCAGGGTGGTCCGCCAGTCCGGGACCGCCTTCTCGACCAGCGGGCCGATGAAGGACTCGAAGATCTCGTCGACCGGCTCGCCGGCCCGCATCGCCCGGCGGAGGTCGGCGCGGGCCTGCTCGTCGGCGGCGGAACGGGGCCGGTCACCGCAGCCGGGGGCGTCGATGGTGGCCACCGCGTAGCCGTACGCCACGGACTGCCTGGCCCGGGCCACCAGCCGGGGTTCCCCCTTGGGCAGGCCGTTGTTGTGGGCCATCAGGATCAGCGGGGCCGGTGCCGCGGATTCAGGCGTCCACAGGGTGCCGGGGATCTCGCCGAGGGTGAATTCGCGTTCGAGGACACCGTCGTCGAGACGCTGTTCGGAAGTGAACCGCATGGTCGTGCCTTTCGGGAGGCTCAGAGCGGCGCTCCCGGACGACCTGTCGCCCGACCGTGACCCCGGAGGGGAGCACCCGTGTCGATACTGCGTTCACGGGTACCACCTCCTCGTTCTCTCGCACGGCCTCCGGGAAAGTAGCAGCGGTCGCCGTGGTCCGCCAACGGGTTTTCGCGCTGGCTCCGTGGCCGGACGCCGCCTCACCACGTAAGGCACGGTCTACGCAGCCGACCGGTCCCGGCCCCGGGTCCAGCGGTCGAAATCCATCGGGGTCACATTGCCGCCGCACAGGATCGTCGCGACGGTCCTGCCGTCGAACCTGCCGCCGGACTCCAGGATCGAGGCGACTCCCAGCGCCGCGGCCGGTTCGACCACCAGGCCCGCGTGGATGTGGAGAAGGCGCATCGCCTCGATGATGCCGGCCTCGGTCACCAGGACCGCGTCGTCCGTGACCGAAGCGAGGTCGTCCAGCACCTCCGGGAGGACCAGGCGGCCCGCGACTCCGTCGGCGATGGTGTTCGGCGTCCCGACCTCGACCGGACGGCCCGCTCGCAGTGCGAGCGTCATCGCCGGCGCGTTCTCGGGTTGGACACAGATCGTCTCGGTGTCCCCGCGCAGACTCCTCAGCGCGAAACCCACACCGGACGCCATCGCCCCGGCGCCCAACGAGACGACCACCGCGTCGAGTTCACCGGGCAGTTCCGAGAGCTCGACCCCGATCGTCGCCGCTCCCTCGCACGTACCGATGTCCTTGCTGTCCTCGACCAGGAACGCGCCGGTCTCGGCGGCTACGCGCGCCGCGGTTTCGAGGGCCGCCTCGATCTCCCCGTCGACCAGGACCACCTCGGCCCCGAGCGTTCTCATACGCTCGATCTTCAGCGGGTTGGCCGCCGACGAGGCGACGACCGTGACCCCGATTCCGCGCGACCGGCCGCCGTAGGCGAGCGCCTGACCGAGGTTGCCCGCGCTCGCGCAGACGACGGCGTCCGCGGTCCCTCTTTCCTGAAGACGGTCGAGAACGGTCTCGGTTCCGCGGCCCTTGAACGAGCGGATGGGATTCAGGGTCTCGACCTTCAGGACGAGGCGGCAGCCCAACGCCTCGCCCAAGGACTCGCATTCGTACTGCGGTGTGTCCCGGAACACCGGATCGATCCGGGTGCGGGCCAAAAGGATCCTCGCGAGGTCCAACCGCACCGTGAACCTCCCTCACAGCTCCGTCGGGGCTCGCTCCGTGAGGCCGTACTCGGACGCGATGCCGTTCCACAGGCCCGACGCCTTCTGCTTCGCCCCCGTCGCCTCACCGCTCGCGCGGTTGCCCTCCTGGGCCGCCTTCGTCGTACGGGCCTTGCCGTCCTTGCAGCCCTTCTTCGTCTTCGCCTCGGCCGCCCACGTCGCGTAGTGGTCGTCCGCCGAGGCGGAGGCCTGCCATGCCTTGGTCAGCGAGGAGGAGAGCTGACCGTGCTGCGGCAGCTTGTCGATGGTCAGCTCCCCCAGCCGGGAGACCAGGTCGCGGCGCTGGTCGGCCGCGCCCTGGAGGTCGCTGACGGCCTTGTCCAGGTTCTGGCAGGTCTTGATGGACTCGACCGCGCTGATCACCGCCGCCCGGCTGTCGTTGCTCTCGGCGAGGAGCTTGTCGAGCTCCTCGGCCTGCGGCTTGGCGGGGTCGTCCGCGGCCTGGCCGTCGCCCGGGCCGGACTGCGAGGACTCCGACGACACCGTCTGGTTGCCGTCCTGCTTCTTGGAGTCGTCGCCGCTCATGAGCCAGCCGGCACCGAGGCCGAGGACGGCGCAGCCGACCACGACGGCGGCGATCAGCGGGACCGGTGAGGACTTGCGGCGCCCGGCGGCCCGGCCCTGCGGGCCCGAGGGCTCCTGCGGGGCGCGCGGCTGCGCGTACGGCGGCGGTGCGCCGCCCTGCCCGGGGCCCTGCTGTCCGTGTCCCTGCTGTCCCTGTCCCTGTCCCTGCTGGGCGTTGGCCTGGCGGGCACCCCGGCCGCGTCCCCGGACCGGACCAGGACCGGGGCTCGCGCCGGGGTCGAAGTGCGGCATCTGCTGCGTCTCGTCCGGCGCCGTCGGCCCGCCGGGGGCCTCCGTACGGAAGAGGCTGTCGAACTCGGCGGGCGGCTGGCGGTCGCCGGGCGCGCCGGGCCTGATGCCGTACGGCGCGCCGGGGGGCGCGGCCGGGACCTCGTTCGGGCCCGCCGCCGGGACGGGCGCGATGAACTGGGTGGCGTCCGCGTCCGAGGTGCCCTGCGCGGGCGGCTGGGCGGCGCCGAGGTACTGGGTGGATTCGGCGGGGCGCTCGGGCGGCAGCCCGCCGGGGCTCTGGCCCTGCTGGTACTGCGGCACCGGCGGTATGTACTGCGTGGCGTCGGCGGGCCCGGCGGCGGGCACCGGCGGCAGGAACTGCGTCGCGTCCGCGCTGCCGCCGGGAGCCGGAGCCGGTGTCTCGGCGGGCAACGGCTGCGCGCCGTACGTGCCACCCTGCGGCGCCCCGTACTGCTGCTGCTGCGGGAGCTGCGGAAGCCCCGGCTGGGCAGGCGGCAGTGGCTGCGGCGGCGGCTGGTACGGCTGCTGCTGAGGGGCCTGGTACTGCTGTTGGGGCTGCTGGGGCTGCTGGGGGTAGCCGTACCCGCCACTCCCGCCGCCGTACGCTCCCGGCGCCTGGTACGCCCCGTAGGGACCCGGGTCCTGCTGAGGTGGCTGCGGCTCCGCCTGTGCCTGTGGCGCCCCCGGACCCCAGGGCTGCCCCCACGGCTGCCCGCCCGCCGGAGCGGCCTGGTCGGCCGGGACCGGCGCCTGGGCGCCGGGCATCAAGGGGGGACCGCCGTCGGCGGGCAGCACGATGCCTTCGTGCGCGGGCCGAGCGGCAGGCGACTGCGGCTCGTCCCTTTGTCCGCTTTGCGTCACCGGGACTCCTAGTGTGGACCTACGGAATCGTCAGTTCACGCTACCGGGTGAATCAGCGGGCCTGCTACGCGCCTGGAACCAGTCACCATCCGCCTGTTCAAGACAGCCGCCGATGTGCCGTTCGACCGGGCCCGCCACACCCCGCCGTACCGACCGCCCCACCTGCCTCCCCACCTGCCGCCGCGTCAACGTCGTGCGGTGGCCGTACGACCACCGCACGACGACGTCACGCCGCCGTACTACCCTGCTCCCGGCGGAAGTTGTAGCAAAGCCGTGTCACGCGGCCTGGACCTCCAGTCGGGCGCTGAATTCCCGCACGGCGGGCTCCGTGCCGTACGGCTCCAACCGCTGCTGGAGATCGTCCAGATACTCCGCCCCTCTGCTGGAGCGCAGCGTGCCGAGCAGCTCCGCCGCCCGCGTGCCCGTGAGGCACGCCTCTTCCACCTCGCGCTGCTGGATCTGCGCCGTGGCCAGCAGGACCAGGCCGATCGCCCGCCGTCTCGCCCGGGTCTCCGGGTGGCCCGCCAGCGAGTCGGACGCGTGGCGCGCCGCCGCCTCGGGCTGTCCGAGATCGCGATAGCAGTGCGCCAACTCGTCGGACAGATAGGCGTGGTCGAAGTGCGCGATCCACACCGGGTCGTCGTCGGTCTCCGGATCCGCGTGCTCCAGCGCGGTGAGCGCCCGGCCCGCGACCGCGTGGCACTGATTCGCGTCGCCCAGCAGCGCGTGCCCGCGCGCCTCGGCGGCCAGGAACATGGCCTGCGCCCTCGGGGTGACCTGCCCGCGCGCGCCTTCCTGCGCGGCCCGCGCCAACTGGGCGATCTCGCGCGGGTTTCCGAGCTGGGCCGCGAGATGACTCATGGACGCGGCCAGCACATAGCCGCCGTATCCCCGGTCCCCCGCGGCCTGCGCGAGCCGCAGCGACTGGATGTAATACCGCTGGGCGAGCCCCGGCTGGCCGGTGTCCACCGCCATGTACCCGGCCAGCTCGGTGAGTCGGGCGACGGTGGCGAAGAGTCTGCGGCCGACCGCTTCCCTGTACGACCCCGAGAGCAGGCCCGACACCACGCTGTTCAGATAGTGCACGACGACCGGGCGGACATGACCGCTGCCGAAGCGGTGGTCCAGATCCACCAGCGCGGCCGTCATCGCGGCGACCGCCGCCACATCCGAATCACCCACCCGCGCACCGGTGTTGCGCGCCACCGACGCGTCCGCGCCCGTGATCAGCCAGTCCCTGCTGGGCTCGACGAGCGCCGACGACGCCACCGCGGATCCGGACAGGAAGTCACGCCTGCCCACATCGCTGCGCCACAACTCGCAGACCTGCTCGATCGCGCCGACGACCGTCGGCGAGAACTGGAGGCCGATGCCCGAGGCCAGGTTCTTGCCGTTGGCCATCCCGAGCTCGTCGATGGTGACCGTACGCCCCAGCTTGCGGCCCAGCGCCTCGGCGATGATCCCCGGGGCCCGGCCGCGCGGTTGCTGTCCGCGCAGCCAACGCGCCACTGACGTCTTGTCGTAGCGGAGGTCGAGACCGCGCTCGGTCCCCACCATGTTGACGCGGCGGGCGAGGCCGGCGTTGGAACAGCCGGCCTCCTGGATGAGTGTTTGCAGCCGTTCGTTCGGCTGACGGGCAACGAGAGGCCTGGCTGCCAATTGGATACCCCCTGTGGCCGCAGTGATCGATGGAGCGATCACTGCCCGGCGGAAACGCAGTAAATGCGTGCGATGGTCGAAATCAGCAATCTTCGGTAACTTTCAGGAAACGCCGCCCGCTTGGCGACGAGGTGTGTGACTCGCCTCACGCTCCCTGATGGCAACCCCCGGCCACCGGTTGTGGTTACCCATCCACACGCCGCAACTTCGTACGCGCCCCCGCCCATGCATCCGTGCGCCCCATGTGCGGGACCGACACGCCGTCGCAACGGTCCGTGACGCCCGTAACCCGAGGTGCGCGCGGGAGTTGTGTTCTTCGTGGACAAGACCATCGGAGTGACGGGCGTCACGGACGCCGCGCAGATCCCCAAGCAGCGGGGCGACCTGCTGCTGGACAGCGCCGTGCGGTACGCGGAGGAGCGGCACTGGGACGTGTTCCCCGGCACCTGGCTGGAGGCGGTGGGCGGCGAGGAGCGGTGCTCGTGCGACCGCGCCGACTGCCCGGCCCCCGGGGCGCATCCCACCCGGCCGGACTGGGCGTCGCAGGCGACGGGCAGCGGGGTCGCCGCCCGCAGGCTGTGGTCGAAGCACCCCCACTCGTCGATCCTGCTGCCGACGGGGCGCGCGTTCGACGCCCTGGACGTGCCGGAGTCCGCGGGGTTCCTGGCGCTCGCGCGGATGGAGCGGATGGAGATGACGCTCGGCCCCGTCACCCGCACCCCCGACCGCCGGATGCTCTTCTTCGTCCTGTCGGGCGGCTCGCTGAAGGTGGACGACCTCGTGAGGAAGCTGGGCTGGTCGGCGTCGGCGATCGATCTGGTGGTGCGCGGCGAGGCGCACTACGTGGCGGCACCGCCCACGCGTGTCGGCGGCTTCGGCGCGGTGCAGTGGGCCCGGCGGCCGACTCCGGCCAACCGCTGGCTGCCGGACGTCGAGGAGCTGATCAGCCCGCTGGCGTACGCGTGCGGGCGTGACGCGGCGGCCGCGCGGGCACAGCGACCCTGAGGACCCCTCGGACCGCGGTCTTATGGTGGGTCCTCTCGACACCTCGAAAAAGGATCACCGAAGGGCAGTGCGGCATGCCGGATCACGTACCGGAGCGAGCGGCGGAGCAGACGGAGCGGGCGGGGCACCGGGCGGTGCCGGACACGGCGGTCACGGTCGGCGGGCCGGACACGGCGGACACGCTGGACGCGGTCGGCGGGCCGGACGCGGTGGCCGGGGCGCGTGCGGCGGGCCCGCCCGCCGTCCGTGTGGAGGGGCTGTGGAAGCGGTTCGGCGACCAGGTCGCCGTCGCCGGGATCGATCTCGATCTGCCCGCGGGCCAGTTCGTGGGTCTCGTCGGCCCCAACGGCGCGGGCAAGACCACCACGCTCTCCATGGTGACCGGCCTGCTGCGGCCGGACATGGGCCGCGTCCAGGTCGCGGGGCACGACGTCTGGGGCGACCCCGTCGCGGTCAAGGCCAGGATCGGCGTACTGCCCGAGGGGCTGCGCCTCTTCGAGCGGCTGTCCGGACGCGAACTCCTCGGATACACCGGCCGGCTGCGGGGGCTGCCCGGCGCCGAGGTCGACAAACGGGCCACGCAGCTCCTCGACGTACTGGACCTCGCGGGCTCGCAGCACAAGCTCGTCGTGGACTACTCGACCGGTATGCGGAAGAAGATCGGCCTGGCCGCCGCGCTGCTGCACAACCCCGAAGTCCTCTTCCTGGACGAGCCGTTCGAGGGCGTCGACCCGGTGTCGGCGCAGACGATCCGCGGCGTCCTGGAGCGCTACACGGAGTCCGGCGCGACCGTCGTCTTCTCCAGCCATGTGATGGAGCTGGTCGAGTCGCTGTGCGACTGGGTCGCGGTGATGGCCGCGGGCCGTATCCGCGCCCAGGGGACGCTCGCGGAGGTACGGGGCGACGCGCCGTCGCTCCAGAGCGCGTTCCTCGAACTGGTAGGCGCGCGGGATCGCGACACCGGCGAGTCCCTTGACTGGCTGGGCGGCGCCCGATGAGCGCGACGGCCGGCAGCGCGGGCCTCTCCCAAGCGGCGGCGGACGCGCCGGGTCCCACCGGTGCCGCCGGTCCCGCCGGTCCCCTCGGTTCGGGCACGACGCCCGCCGTCACCCTGGGCACCCGCGCCCTCGCGCCCGTCTTCGTACGGCTGAAGCTGTCGCTGCTGCGCAACGGGCTGCGGCAGTCGTCGGGCCGTACCGTCGCGTACGTCGTCTCCGTCGTCCTCGCCCTGCTGATCGCGGCCGGCCAGCTCCTGGGCCTGATCCTGCTGCGCGGGAACGACGGCGCGGGCACCCTCGTCGTCGTACTGACCGGGCTCATGGCCCTCGGCTGGGCGATGCTGCCGCTGTTCTTCCCCAGCGGCGACGAAACGCTCGACCCGAGCCGGCTCGTGATGCTGCCGCTGCGGCCCCAGGCGCTGATCGGCGCGCTGCTCGCCGCGTCCGTGGTCGGCATCGGTCCGCTGTTCACGCTCTGTCTGGTGCTGGGCTCCGCGATCGCCGTCGCGCACGGCGCCGCGGCCGTGGTGGTGTCGGTGGTCGTCGTACCGCTGGCCCTGCTGGTGTGCGTGGCGCTGTCGCGCGCCGTCGCCGCCGCGAACATCCGGCTGCTGACCTCGCGCAAGGGCCGGGATCTGGCCGTGCTGAGCGGTCTGGTGATCGCCGTCGGCATCCAGTTCGTCAACTTCGGCATCCAGAAGCTCAACGAGGCGGGCGGGCTCTCGGCGCTCGACCCGGTGGCGGACGTCGTACGGTGGCTGCCGCCCGCGTCGGCGATCGGCGCGGTGGACTCGGTGAGCGACGGCGCGTACGGGCCGGCCGCCGGGCAACTGCTGCTGTCGCTCGCCGCGTTGGCGGCGCTCCTGTACTGGTGGCAGCGGTCGCTCGTGAAGCTGATGACCGCCCCGGACGGCTCGACGATCGCCGCCTCGGCCGGTCCGGCCGGTCCGGCCCGCAAGGAGTCGGCGTCCGGTCTGGGCAGGCTGCTGCCCGAGGGGCGTACGGGCACGGTGATGCGGCGCAGCCTGCGGTACGTGTGGCGCGACCCCAAGACGAAGGCGGCATGGGTCACTTCGCTGGCGATCGGACTGATCGTGCCGCTGGTGAACGCCCTTCAGGGCAGCGGTTCGATCTATCTCGCGTGCTTCGCGGCCGGGATGCTCGGGATCCAGATGTACAACCAGTTCGGGCAGGACACCTCCGCGTTCTGGATGGTGGCCCTGACGATCTCCTCCACGCGTGACGCCTATCTGGAACTGCGGGCGCGGGCCTTCGCCCTGCTGGTGATCACGCTGCCGTACTCGGCGCTGGTGACGATCCTGACGGCCGCGCTGCTGGGCGACTGGCGGGCGCTGCCCGAAGCGCTCGGGCTGTCCTTCGCGCTGCTCGGCGCGATGATGGCGACGGGCGCGGTGGCCTCGGCCCGCTTCCCGTACTCGATCCCGCAGGACAGCGCGTACAAGAACGTCGCTCCCGGCCAGGCCGGGCTCGCCTGGATCTCCATCCTCGGCGGCATGCTGGGCGGCGCCCTGCTGTGCGCGCCGGTGATCGGCCTGACGATCGCGCTGCACGTGTCGGGCGCGGTCGCCTGGACGTGGCTCCTGCTGCCGGTGGGCACGGCGTACGGCGCGCTGATCGCATGGGCGGGGGTCCGGCTGGCGGCGCCGCAGACGGCGTCGAGACTGCCGGAGATCCTGGCGGCGGTAAGCAAGGGCTGAGGCTGAGGCCGGCTTTCACCGGGGCGTCGGCTTTCAGCGGGGCGTCGGGGCCGCCAGCCTTCGCCAGGTCGTCCGGGTGGGCTGGGGCACCAGGTCGTCCGGGCCGCCAACCTTCGCCGGGGGGCCGGGTGCTGTC